>NZ_QLIT01000201.1 GCF_003574485.1 Facilibium subflavum | reverse complement strand
AAAAAATTGATAGCCACTTGATTTGCGTTTCTGTCATCGTCTGTGCTCCATATTTGTGAATAAACAACAACAGTATGATTAAGAACAAACGCCTTTACTAGATGGGGTTTATGGAGCGGTTACTTTTTATTCATCAAAGCCTCCATTTTTTGCATAGTGTTGAGCTGATTGCTTATTTGAACCATTACGATTGCCAGCATCTGGTAATGCAAGTAGTGTTGTCAGTGACTGCCCTAAAGATACATCAGGGATCTGTATGTCTTGAATGCTATTCATTGGATGCACTGTATTAACAGTAACAACAATAATAAGCTCTTTTTGGCTTTGTGACTTATGCATACTTCTAAACAACGCGCCAAACAACGGAATATCCCCAATATAAGGAATTTTCTCTAGCTGTTGAATCTGTTCTCTATTTAATAATCCGCCTATCACAAAACTTTGGCCATCTCTAAGCTGGATTGTTGAAGTAATTGAGTTACCTTTTAATGGTACAAGGTCGATATTTAGGCCTTTCATTGTCTCTTGATCTAATGAGCTAATACCTGCATTCACAAATAAATCAATAATATCTTTATCATTTACCGTGGCACCAATAGACAAGCTAATACCGTATTTTTTATAACTTACCGTTGTACCATACATCCCAGAAGAAGATTGGTAAGGAATCTCCCCACCAGAAAAGAAGTTTCCTGTTTTACCTGATTCAACAGTCATATTAGGCTCAGCGAGTACACTGCCAATATTATTTTGATCTAGAAAGTTTAAGATATTTGTTAAATTTTCTGTCCTGAATATACCATTTTGCAAAATAAAACTGCCATTGGTCCCCATATTTGACCAGCTGACACCAAGGTTATTTAGTACTTTCTTACTCACCGAGGCAATAGTTATTCTTACATTAACTTCTTTTTTCAATGTAATAACCTTTAAATGGTTCACAACGTTATGATATGTTGTGTAGTTCAAAAATGGTAAGACGAAACTTTCACTAAGCGAACTGCCCCCAGAACTACCTGAGCCACCAGTGCCTGAGTCTATACCATTTTGTGTTAACTTGTACTTGATTTCATTTTCTCTCTTTATACTTGATAATGACTGCCCAACAAATGCTGCAATTTCATCTTTCATTTCTACTGTTGGCACATCACCTTCAATAAAAATTGTCTGATTGATTTGGTTTAAGCGAACATTCGCACCTGAATATCGTGCATTAATTTCATCCTGCACATATTTCATATATGATTTAAGCACCTTTACTGTCGCTTGATTAATCGCACGGCCTTGCTTGTCATAAGCAATGTAATTTGTCTTGCCTATTTGCCTGCCATAAACCGCAAAATGATGATTATCAATGATTTGATAATTAGCAATTTTTGGATTAGCAATAAAGATAGATGCAACGGTTTTATCAACCTTAATGGTCTTTGCCTGGTTAGCTTCTAATACAACTGGTTTTTCAGCCGCATATCCCCCTAAAAAAGACGCCACTAAACTTGATAAAATAATACGCTTTGTTAATTTCATCAGTTTTCTTCCCCCTTCCCGCGATACTCTTTCACATTATTAAACCCTATAGCGTTGATAATATTTATTGAATTATTACGAGGCTTTTTCAGATGCGGTGTTACCTGAATATTTGCCAACTTATCAGCCACAATTAACTTGCCTAGTGCCTGACTAGGAACTAATACTGAGACGTTAAATATATTGTCCTCTCTAGATTGAATAGCTGACACAATTACATTCGACATTAATAGCTCTAAACCTAATTTATCCTTTACTGGATTTAGCTTCGCTTTTTTCCCCTCAAAATCATCGGCACTTTTATTCACACTCGTTAAGGCATAAATATCAACATGATCGCCTTGTCCAATGTAATCTGTTAGATTTTTTTGATGTATTTCAAAAGTATAAACTGAATATTCCTCGCCATGTAGAAGTCTTACATATTCTGAATCACCAGGTAACAAGAAGTCTTCCCTTTTTACGACCTCTCCTTGCATTTTTGACACTTTCATGACGGGGTTTTGCTGGTAAGGAATATCAACGCGTGGCTTTGCTATAGTCCCTTGATCACCCTGTCGCTGCATTGTCTTTGGCTTAACCATTTCAGGCACTAAGTACTCACCACGCTTAACATCCATGGTATACACATAAACAATAGTTTCAGCATCTTGCACTTTTTTCTGAACTACTTTCGTATGTTCAACAGGTCTAATAATGCGATACCCCACAAAAAGGATAAAAATCAGCAAAACGACCAAAATTATTTTTCTAAACATTTACTACCTCTATAATCTCTCTAAACGCTTTTGTTTAAAAAATGTTCCAGCTAATTTAGCTACTTAACGATTGCAATATAAATAAAATGAGTCCGCCGATCGAAATAGCGACACCATACGGAATACCTCTTTGGCGTAAAAGCGACCATTGTTTTTTGAGCAAGTAAACCCCGATATAACACAAGGTAAGTATGCCACCGATAAATGAAATCAATACCAACAATAACAATAAGCTTTTAGTAATTAGCGCATATAGCATCAATAGCTTTACGTCACCTGCACCCATCCATCCTAGTAAAAAGAATGGCAGCCCACCTGCAAACACAATCATAGCACTCAACCACCCAGAGTATAGATTTGCTTGCCATATCGAGATAAAGATAAAAAAAGGCAAAACCAACAATAATTCTTTGTTGTATATCGTACGCAGTTTAATATCGTTAATACTGAATCTCACAGCAATAACCATCAAAACTAAGGCAAATATCAAATACATATATCTCTACCAGTCTTATAATAACCTGAAAATATTTTGATTTTTCATGGAGATTAAATTACATTCGCTATATGCTTATTCCACCTACAAAACCTTTTATAAATGGAAAAGCCTTAATCGATATCAATACTCTCCTCAATATTCGCCTTATTAAATAAGTAATTTAATAAGGCAAACTAGACTTAAGGGTTTATATGATTTCCCCAACTAGTCAGGACATTAATAAGAGACTGGAACTGCGTGTATAAGCTATGAACTATACTATCACTACCACCCCAGGCAAACACTACAGCAATAAGTGCCCCCATTGCGATTGCAATCATGCCATACTCAACAGCAGTCACCCCTTGCTGATCATTTTTAAAACGACAAAGTGCAGCTTTAATTTGACAATATGTTTTTAGTAACATTTATATTCTCCTGTTTTTACATTTTATTTTTGATTGATTACAAGATTGAGGAAAACTTTAATAGACTGTTAAGCCCCTCCCATCCTATATAAACCAAAAAATGAAGCGTTTTAAGACTTGTCATCGATATTTATACCTTCTCTTAAAACATGTCATGCATGCTTTAAGAAATGCATACTATTGTTAACAAATTGATTACCCCATATTTTAGTTTCATGCCGCAAAAAGATGACTTATATCTTCTTCCTGCCACGTCGTACATATTACATACATGCTGATCAAAAAGTGTAAATGTTAAGAATTATAATGTTAATTAATGTAACCAGATGTGATCGAACTGTGAGCGAAATAGTTTTTATATATTTACTGCAAAACAATCAAATCCTTATTAAGATTTTTGCTGATATTCCAAGAGAAAAAATAACATAAAAAACTATATTTTCTGGCATTTGATAATTAAAATGAACGATTGTTCTGCTCAAAGCACTGATAAGAGGTGCAACAGCAAGTTATTAGCGATGAATGTTTTTAATAATAGAAGGGCTACACTATGTTGAGAAAAGACTGGGAAAGTAAAAATTCTTTTACATTTCAAGCAGTTTGGTCTGTTAAAAGCTACCTGTTTTTTACTATACTTAAGCGCAATCATCACGGAAAATCATAAAAATAACTGGATTACGAATGAGAACTTTTAAAATAGCAACGCTTTATCAAATAAGCTTTATCGCTTGTTGCATATTAATCTTAGCGATTATTTATTTCGTTGCCTCAGGCTTAAAACCTTGTCCTATGTGCTTGCTGCAACAATTGGGGCTAATTTGTTTAACCGTGATAAGCTTTATTGCAATGATCCATAAGCCAAAAAGTACTGGCGTGCGTGTTTATAGCTTCCTTTTAGGGTTAATTGCCCTGGTAACCGCTTTAATTGCCGCCAAGCAAATATGGATGCAATATCATCCTGAGCAATATATTGGTAGCTGTCAGGCAGGGGTTGACACACTTTTTCATAACTTACCATTTTTAGGCTTTGTCAAATCACTTTTACACAGCGCTCCAGGGTGTGAAACAGTAGACTGGCGATTTTTAGGCCTAAGCATGGCAGGCTATAGCTTTATTTTTTTTATTGTATTTAGCGCAATACATTTCTGGCAGTTTTTATTTTTCCTGCCAGCATCACAGTTTTCTCATTTAAAAAACCAAGAAAGAAAGGATCATAAAGATGGCAGATTATATTAAAAATAAACCCTCTAAGAAAAAGCTAACCATTGCCTTTGCTATTGTTATCGCTGTATTGGTGATTATATTTGGTGGCATATTTGGTTTTGCCCATTTGGTTAACAGCAAAAAGGCAGCGGCCATGGCAGAGTGGAAAATGCAACCTGCCGAAGTCACTTCCACGACTGCCAAAGTCTCAACTTGGCACCCTAAAATTCAAGCAACAGGACAAGCAATTGCCATTCAAAGTGTTAATGTAACTACACAGGTTTCAGGACTTGTTTCATCTATTTCATTTAAAGCAGGAGAAATGGTTAAAAAAGGTCAGGAGTTATTCCGTTTAGATACTACACAGTTACAGGCGGAACTTGACCAGGCAAAAGCTCAAATGCAATTAGCCCAAATCACTTACCAGCGTGATTTAGACCTATATAAGAAAAATGCGATTTCACAGCAGAATCTCGATCAATCCAAAGCAAACTATGATGCAGATAAAGCAAATGTCGCCTCTATCCAGGCTAATATCGATTATCATATTGTCAAAGCACCTTTCACCGGAAAAATAGGTCTTCGTCAAATAAGCCTTGGGCAATATTTTAAACCAGGTGATAATGCAGCAACACTAACTGAGCTCTCCCCTATTTTTATTAATTTCCCGATCTCACAAAATGATGTAGATAAAGTCCATGTCGGCGGTGAAATTGAATTTACCAGTGACGCTTATCCTGGTAAAGTTTTTAAAGCTAAAATCACTGCCGTTAACTCAGAAATCACAGATAATAATCGCGCAATTAACGTTCAAGCTACTTATGAGAATACCGACAAAGAGAATATTATTTACCCAGGCATGTTTTTAGATGTCAGCGTTATCCTGCCAGCACTTGATAATATAATTATCCTGCCAAGAAATGCAATAAGCTACACGCTTTATGGTGAAACAGTTATTGTTCTTAAACCTGTCATGAAAAATGGCAAGCAGGCAATTGCACAATACAGTGCTTTTAAAGATGGTAAAGCAGTCATGGTTTCAACAGGAAAGCCTGAGTATATTGCACAGCAGGTGCCTGTCAAAACCAGCATCACCAATGATAACAAAGTTATTGTTGATGGCATTAAGGCTAATGATATTATTGCAACTTCTGGTCAAAACAAACTGCAAAATGGCTCATCGGTTGTCATTAACAATGAATTTAATTTTAAAAAATAACATAGGAAAAGCCCATGCATTTTATTGATATCTTTATTAAAAGGCCTGTTCTTTCCACCGTTATCAGTTTACTGATTTTGGTTGCAGGGATCGGTACGGCTTTCACCCTTCAAGTGCGTCAATACCCCTATATGAACAACGCCACGATTACCGTTACCACTTCTTATCCAGGGGCAAGTCCATCTGTCATTCAAGGATTCGTTACAACACCGCTTGAGCAGTCAATTGGTAGCGCTGACGGGATTGACTATATGACCTCTCAAAGTGCACTTGGAACCAGTACAATAACCATTAATGTCAAACTTGGTGATAACCCGGATACTGTCTTAAGCCAGGTTGTTCAAAAGGTCAATGCTGTTTTAAATAAGCTGCCAAAATCTGCTGAGTCCCCTGCGATTCAAATGCAATCAGGGAACTCGTTTCCTTCTATCATCTTCAGCTTCACCAGTGATACCTTAAACGAACAGCAAATCACCGCTTATATCAAAAATCAGCTAACACCAAAGCTTCAGTCCTTAGGTGGCATTTCTAATGTGATGATTTGGGGTGAAAAAGATTATGCCATGCGCATTTGGTTAAATTATGACAAAATGGCGCGTTTAGGTGTCACACCTGATGATGTTGCCAATGCACTACAATCAAACAGCTTAATTGCTGCAGGTGGCCAAATTAAAGGACCTTATTTAAATATTACCTTAAATCCAACCACTAACTTAGAATCCGCGCAACAATATGAGCAGTTAGTGGTGAAAAATGAGAATGGTCATCTGATTCATTTAAAAGATGTCGCCAAGGTGCAACTGGGTGCACAAAACTATAATGCTAATGTAAGTTACAATGGCAAAAAAGGTGTTTTTGCAGGTGTTGTTGCCGCTTCAGATGCCAATGTATTAACCGTTGTTGGGAATATACTAAAAGACTTGCCAGCCATTAAAGCAAGCCTGCCAACCGGGCTTAAGATGAATACGGTTTATAATAACACCACTTATATCAATGCCTCAATCGATGATGTGGTGAAAACATTGATTGAAGCGGTCATTATCGTGATGTTTGTATTGTTTTTATTCATTGGTTCTATCCGCTCAGTTGTGATCCCTATCGTTGCCATCCCATTATCACTTATTGGTGCATTCTTTTTTATGTTCTTAATGGGTTTTTCTATCAACCTGTTAACCTTGTTATCAATGGTTTTAGCCATTGGACTTGTGGTTGATGATGCCATTGTTGTACTTGAAAATATTTATCGACACATCGAAGAAGGCGCAACCCCTTTTAAAGCTGCTATTCAAGGCGCCAGAGAAATTGCTAACCCGGTTGTTTTAATGACCTTAACACTTGTTGCTGTTTATATTCCAATCGGCATGATGGGTGGTTTAACTGGTACGTTGTTTACTGAGTTTGCTTATTCATTAGCAGGTGCAGTTGTTATCTCCGGGATTGTTGCCTATACTTTCTCACCAATGCTTTGCTCAAAAGTACTCTCCCCATCAATCACACAAGCTAAAATTGTACAATTTGTTGATAAGACTTTCGAAAAGCTAAAAAATGCTTACAGTCATGCGTTAAAACAAGTGATCAACGTACGTATTGTCATTATCCTGTTTGCCGCAATTGTATTAACCAGCTGCTATTTCTTATTTGTTGGTACCAAATCTGAATTGGCACCAACAGAAGACCAGGCCTTTATCGGTATCCAAGGAACTGCGCCATCTCCCGCAAATATTAACTACCTGGATGCTTTTACACCCGCAATCTACAAAGTCTTTGATTCAATGCCAGGTGTACAGGCAAGCTTTGTGGTTAATGGTTATCCTCAATCAAATAATATTTTTGGCGGCTTGGTTTTAAAGCCATGGGATGAGCGTAGCCAAACCCAAATGGAAATTAAACCATTACTGCAAAACAAACTAGATGATGTAGCCGGGGCGCAAATTTACACCTTTGAAATGCCTTCCTTACCGGGTATTTCATTTGGCCCGCCAGTGCAATATGTTGTGCAATCAGTTCAAGGTTATCCGGCAATCAATGATATTGCGAACGAAATTATTAATAAAATGATGACAAGTGGCCTGTTTGTCTTTGCCCAAAGTGATTTGAAATTTGATAACCCGCAAATGCTGATTAAAATCGATCGCGCTAAGGCATCATCTTTAGGTATAACCATGAGTCAGATTGCGCAAACGCTGGGCTATGCCTACTCTGGCGGCTATGTTAACTACTTTAGTATGTTGGGCTACAGCTACCAGGTCATTCCTGAATTGCTTGACAGCATGAAGTTAACCAAGGAGCAGTTAGGCCAGATTCAAATTGCCACACCAACAGGTGCGATGGTGCCACTGTCTTCCATTGTCAGCTTTGAAACACAAAGTGTACCATTGAGTCTAAATAGATTCCAGCAATTAAACTCAGCGACTATCTCTGCTGTTCCAACACCAGGTGTTAGCACAGGTCAAGCAGTTGATTATTTGCAAAGTCTATCACAATCGATGGTACCTAAAGGCTTTACTCACGAATACTCAGGTGCGGCAAGACAGTACTTGCAAAACACAAGTCAGATGGGTGTTGCCTTTGTTTTCGCAATTTTAGTGATTTTCTTGATGCTCGCAGCGCAGTTTGAAAGCTTTAGAGATCCACTGATTATCTTAATCAGTGTACCTATGTCTATTTGTGGTGCTTTGATTCCGCTTTATATAGGACAGCTGTTTAATTTTGGTTATGCCTCGATCAATATCTATACCCAGGTAGGTCTTATTACCCTCATTGGTTTGATCAGTAAACATGGGATATTGCTGGTTGAGTTTGCCAATAAGCTGCAAGAAGAGGGCTATAATAAAATAGATGCTATTTTAAAATCAGCTGCCTTACGACTTCGCCCGATTTTAATGACAACTGCTGCGATGGTATTTGGTGTGCTGCCACTTGTATATGCAACCGGTGCAGGTGCAGTAAGTCGCCAATCTTTAGGTATTGTTATTGCATCAGGCATGTTAATTGGGACAATGTTTACCTTATTTGTGGTACCTGTTGTTTACTCATATCTAGCTAAAGATCGCTCACTACTGGTTGCACGCTGGAAAAAACAAGATCAAATGATATCGGAAATCAATCAGTCTCATTCATTAGAATAACATCATTAAACAATGTCTTTAAAATGGCTTTGCAATACCTGATAAATTTAAAATTTGCGCAATAATAACAAGGGCGCCTAATATCAACGGATAGAAATTATGCGCTTTTTTCCTGTTTTCAATATCCAGGTAAACTGGTGTAAAAACAAAAATCACTACCGCAAAGATAGCCGCATACTGTAAGGCAAGAATAAAACCTTTTGGATAAAATACCGTAAAAATAAACGGCGGTAAAAACGTTAAAAAGAAACCAATTGCCTTATTGATTTGAAGCCCCATACGGTTAAATGTATCGCGAATATAATGATAAAGCGACAAACCAACACAGATAAATGAAGTAATAATAGAGATATTAATAAAAATGGACAAAAAGGTATTAATCCACTTGCTCTGTGTACTTGTTTTAATTGCTTGCATAAAAACATCTAACGTATTGCCCCTGGCAAAAATCTGCTGATAGCTGTCATGACCTGTTTGTGGCAAGATAGATAAGCATACAAAAAGCCAGATGATATAAATACCCAACACCATTAGGCTACCTGTTAATATGCTGCGTTTAATTGCTTTAACATCCCCTTTTTGGTATTCATACAAAACAGGAATAATATTCTGAAAACCAAAAGAAGGCAAAAGCGTTGGCCAGGCAAAGATAATTGCATAAAATGATAAGGGCCCTGCAAGCATGTTGCCAAGCTTTAAACATACAATCATACTCAAGACACAAAGCACATAAAAGATTAGTTTAATCGAAACAAAGGAGCGATTAACATAATCACTTAACCTTGTGCTTAGGATAACCAGACCAAAAATCAAGATAAAAACAATCACATCAATTGCAACTGAAGCGTGTTGTGTCTGTGTTACCAGTTGAATCAGTGTTGCACCTTGCGTTGTATATGCTGACATAAGCGCATAAAGCAGCAAAAGATAAACAACTGTAAATAGCATCTGCATGCTAAGTGGCATGGTATTTTTAATCAGCGTAGTATAGTTCACACCTAAAGGCTGGTTTTCACAGACACGAATTAATTTCAAGGCCGTGCTATACATGACTGACCATGAAAGGATAACCAAAATAATCGATACACCTAATCCACATGCAGCTGTAATCAAAGGTAAAGATAACATCCCTGCACCAATTGTTGTACCAACCACTAAAAAGGCACCACCAAATGATCTTTGCATTTTTTCTCTCTTAAAATAATCAAATGATGTAACGATACATGAGTACAGAAAATTTGCCAAGTAATAATTACGTCTTAATATGAATTTACCATTAAAATTTTATCGCCCTCTTAGCAGATTTTGTTTATGATACATCCAGAAAAATTGATAGGAAAAAATAATGTTAAAAAAAATAACCGTGATATTCTCACTATTGTTAATTGGGCTTGCAGGCTTTCAGTTTGCAGATGCAAAGCGTTTTGGTGGTGGATTTAGTCGTGGCTACCAGCGTTCAGTTCCCGCAAAAACACATACAAATAGCACAGCAAACACAACGCCGAAACAAAATAGATTTGGTATGTTTGGCAAGATTTTAGCTGCACTTGGTATTGGCGCATTACTGGCTTGGCTATTTAGCTCTCAAGGCATGATGGGACTTGTTATTGTCCTTTTATTGATTATGGTGTTATTCTGGTTCTTGCGCCGACAAAAAGCGCAACTGCAGGCGCCTCATAATCAACATGCACCACAAAACCATAATGCTTTTTCTCAAACCACACAAAACTTTACTGCAAAAGAAGACAATCAGGCTGGCGCGCAAAACCTTGATACGCCTGCCATCCAGGATGGAAAACTCTTAGATGGCACACCTGAGGCTGTTTTTAATCACCAGGCCATTAATTTATTTAATCAGTTACAAACATTAAATAATCAAGAAGGCTTAAGTAAAGTCAAAAGCTATTTAACCGAAGACTTGTATCAAAGTATTTGCCAGGATATTCAAGACAATACTGATATTGCTGAATTTAAAGAGTTAAAATGTGATGTTCTTGCCTGTGATAAACATCATACACAATGGGTTCTCAGCGCTCAATTCACAGGTCAAGTTAAAGAAAGCGCGCAAAATTCATGGGAAGACTTTAAAGAGATATGGCATTTTACGCGCCAAGATGGTGAGCATTTGTGGCAAGTCGCTGGCATACAACAGTTATGAGCTTTCCCTTTTTGAAGAAAATTGTCTATTATATCTTTACCTCTGACATAAAGATGCCTACATATGGCTTATAACTTAACATACAAACACGTTCAAATTTTTTTGCAAGTGGTTGAGCTGAAAAGTATTACAGCCGCAGCCAACCGCCTTTATCTCACACAACCTGCCGTTACAAAGCAGCTTAAAAGCCTTGAAGCTGAAGTTGGCAAAAAGCTTTTCTACTTTGATGGGAAAAACACAAAACTTACCGTTGATGGAGAAAACTTCCTCCCTTATGCCAAGAAGATTCAAGGCGCATTTAGTCATCTTTTTACTTATCTTTCAAATGAGAACAAAGACTACCAGCTTAATCTTATCGTGTCACCAATTTTTGATGAGTGGGTTATTCAAATCTTAAAAAGTGTTAAACAACGCTATCCCAAGCTTAATTACAATATTAACTTCACAACCCTTGAGTATACTGACTTTTATGAAAGGTTTAATGGCGATTTAATTATTGCTTCAACACCGGTTAAGGAAAAAAAATACTATTGTGAAGAAGTTGGAAAAATCCGTTGTATTCTTGTTGCATCAAGTGAAAACAAATCTTTAATTGACAACCCAACACTTGAGAACATCTTAAGTCAAACATTCATCACGCCGAAAGTCGGTTCTATCTTACATGAATTTACACTCAAAAAAATCAGCAAAACCACCCCTTTATCTATCTTTTCAAACGCCCAGGTTGCTAAAAAGGCAGTAATTGCAAATTTGGGTATTGGCTGGCTACCAGAGTTTATGGTTGAAAAAGAACTCAAAAGTGGCCAGCTTGTATCAACACGTGAGTTATTCCTAAAACATGAAAATCGCTCAAATGAGCCCAAGAGCATTATTATTGAGGGCTTATCAACTTATCTGGCCTATAGTTATGACAAGCCGATTAATAAGGTTATGCGAGAATTTATGCAGGCATTGATGTCTATCTCAAGCTTACATAACAAAGAATTACTCTAAGCAGAGAGTAATATTTTAAGCATTCTTCTTAAAGGCTCTGCAGCTCCCCACAATAACTGATCACCCACAGTAAAAAGATGAATATGATTTGGTGCAGTAAGACTTTTTTTAAGCCTTCCTACCGCGATATCCAAAGTACCGGCTACTGATAATGGTGTTAACTGTTGATATGTTTGCATATCATCATTTTCAACAAAACGTACCCAAGGGTTTGCTTGAGATAATATCGATTTGATGTCAGCAAGTGACACATCTTTATTTAACTGAATTGTTAAAGCTTGACTGTGTGCCCGAAGTGTTGGCACACGAACACAGATGCCATCAATAGCAATCGCCTTTGTTGTTGTATCATTTAAAATTTTACTCATTTCTGCTTGCGCTTTCCATTCTTCTTTGGTTTGTCCATCTGCCACTGCTTTATCAATCCATGGCAAGACATTGAAAGCGAGTGCTTGTGGTAGATTATAACAAGGAAAGTTTTTATCCTGGATGCTTTGCCTTGCCTTTTGCTCCTGCTTTAATATATCCAGGTAACCCTTACTATGTGTTTGCATGTAATCCAGTTGTGCCATTAATTCTGCCATTGCTTTTGCACCAGCACCAGATACCGCCTGATAACTCATTACATTAATCCAGTCTACAACTCCTGCATCCAGCAGACCATGAATAGCCAACATTAACAAGCTTACGGTACAATTACCACCAACAAATCGCTTAACGCCACGATCTATCGCCTGATCTATAGTCGGCCTATTAATTGGGTCTAATACAATAATGCTATCAGGATCCATTCGCAAAAAAGAGGCCGCATCAATCCAGTAACCTGGCCAATTCATTTGTTCAAGTTCGATTAATACGCTTTGTGTGTAGTCACTGCCTTGACAAGTGATAATGACATCCATCTCAAAAAGCCTTTCCAACTCATATGCATCCTGTAAAGACTTATATTTTTTAGCGCTTTTAGGCGCTTGACTGCCTACTTGAGAAGTACTAAAGAATACAGGCTGTATATCGTCAAAGTCATTATTATCATGCATGCGCTGCATTAAAACGGAACCAACCATACCTCGCCAGCCTATAAAACCAACCTTTTTCACCTTAAAAACCCTGCTCGAGGAAACTTAGTTTATTCAATCACTATATACTACTGTTAAATCACTTTGCAACTAGGCTTACGCAAAATAATCTACAATTGATATGTTCACTATTACAGTTCAAATGACCAGATAAATTAATCTATTTTTACCAACTGTAAGCTTTGATCATTCATCGGTAATAATAAGCAATCACCTGTTGTGTCCCCTAAAGCCCATGCTAAAAAAGATAGTGCACCAGGTAAGACCTGCTTATTCGTTTTTTGTGCCACACTTTGCACTTTAATTGGTTTTGCGTATGTACTTGGTTCCTTGCCAAGTAAGAGCGTCAAGGCAAATGGACATGCATGAGGGTATGTCATATAGGTCTGATAAAACGCAGGTAAAACCTCATCAAACATCGTGAGCAAAACCTGTTTTTGTGGATTTAATTGCAAATAAGCCAATGCATCTAATATCGCCATTTGGAATGTCTGTTCGCCTGCAGCAATTGAGCTGATATTACTATCTAATTTTTTAATAATCGAAAATAAGCCTGAGGCAGTGTTATGTACTGCTTGTGAAAAATGCATTGGCGAGAGCGTTTCTTTATTGGCAATTTGTGCTAATAAAGCAATTAATCGCTCGACTTCTCCATGCTGTGAAGCAAAAATCGTATATTCAGGCTGCTGTTGTAATGTGATTCCCAACGCGGTTTCTAAAGCTAATTTAGTGGCTAGTGAAGCGCGTCTTTTAAATATCGCGGGCACACAAGCCAGATTAAGCTTGCCTTCTGTTGGTATTACCGGATGCTTTGCCCAGTTTTTCCATTCATCTAAATGGTGCAAACCAGGTGCAACTGCACAAATATCGTGAACATAAAGCGCTAAAGGCGCTGCTGATAAAGACATTTATAAATAACGCTCCACGGCACTAAAGCCAATAAATACGACAATCATTGACAGACAAACACTTAACAAAATATATAACAATGCTTTACCCGCCTGGCCATTTTGAAACAACACCAGCGCATCCAGACTAAAACTTGAAAATGTGGTAAAACCACCCAAGAAGCCTGTGATAAAAAGCCCTCTGGCATAGGGTGTTAGAAAATGCTCTATAATATGTGCTTTTTGAATAAATGCAGCAAGCATCCCAATAACTGCACAACCTAAAATATTCACAATCAATATCCCATACGGAAACGCTTTCCCGGTATAAATTGACAACCATTCTGACAGACCAAACCGACAAATAGAGCCAATGCCACCACCTATGCCAATCAATAATATTGTTAACATCCCACTATCCTCTGTTACTTATTTTGTTGTTCATTTTTCATAGCAGGTGTCATCAATCTTTGGTTACGATGGTTTGAAAGCAGCACAGCAACACTGATGGTAAATTCGCACACGATCTTAGGAAGAACACCATTTCCGTAGGATAAAGTATATCAAACCTATGAGATTTATCTATTGACGAAACCCATATTTTCAACTTTTTTTAATAAAGGAGCATATTTTAATTAGTGATATTGCGCGATTTATGATATAACATCGCCCTGTAAAAAACTTTTGATTAACGGAGAACAACAATGCTGACGGAAAAAGAACTATTAGAAATGTCTGATAATGACTACATGAACGATCAGCAATTGGCTTTTTTCAAAGCACTACTTTTACAACAAAAAGAAGAGCTAAACAAAGCCATTGAAGATGCAAAGAAAAGTCTATCTGAATCAGAAAGAAATACTGACTTAAACGATGTTGCTTCATCACAAGAAATGCAACAGCTTTATTTGCGTACCGTTGATCGCCAAAGTAAACTCTTGCGAAAGGTAAATGAGTCGTTGCATCAGATTGATAGTGGCGAATATGGCTACTGTGAAATTACAGGCGAACCAATTGGTATTAAGCGCTTACTAGCACGCCCAACAGCCACTTTATCAGTACAGGCAAAAGAGATCCAAGAGCACCAGGAAAAAACACAAGGTACGATTAAAACAGAATAGTTTATATACCTGTGGTAAATCATTCTGCGGTGTTCGATGACAGAAATACTGTAAAATAGTTTGTGATGGGTATATATCCGTATAAAACGCTTAATGGCTATTTTTTACTAAGCGATACAACAATACTCTTAAAAAGGCCACTATAACAAAACTTACCCACAGAGCAAAAAGCATAAAGTGATAGCTGGAATACGGAAGGTATGCACGGGTAAATTCCCACATAGCCATAAAGAAAGCAACTGAAAAAGTTATCATTGCCGCGGCTGCACCATGCCCTTTTGTGATTTTTGTCATTGCTGCACCTGTTGTCATCGGCACGAGAAAACCTGTGACCAGGCATATATAATAGATCGCTAATACAATATTGATGATGTTAATACTGACCAAAGTCAAATATAAAACCCCAAGGAAAAGTAACAGTAGCGCGCCAAAGTTATAACGCTTTTTATCGGTATGTTCAGCAAGCTGTCGATAAAGCAATATCCCAAAAATATAAAACACAGACGCACCCAGAAAAAGTATACCAAACAGCAAAGGACTTAAAGCAAATTGATTTAATAATATGGATCTGAATGAATTCATTAACACGCTAAGATAAAAAGAAAATAATATCGCAACAATCACGACGTTAAAAACATAGGTTTTTTGATATAAAGCGTGTTTAAACCCTGATGTAATGGCATGTTTTGGGATTAATTTTTGCAACGATTTATCCACTTTTAGTAATGGTCTTGAATAGGCAAATAATAGAATCTCTATTAATGCCATTGCAATATAACCTGCCCGCCAGGAAATTGGCAATAATAACAAGGCTAGATAAGCACTCATCACCGGTGCGATAATAATACAGCAAGACAACACAGCATAAGCACGTCGCATTCGCGTCACATCCTGTGCGTGCCTTGATATCAAGGCTCGAGATATAGACGAATAACAACCAGTTCCCAAGCCTAATAGAAAAAAACCAATAAATACCCAAAGTACATTTTGTGATGCGGCTATGACAAATAAGCCAGCAATGGATAATAATTGCGAAACAGCTAATATGTTATGTGCACTAAAGATATCTGATAAGGTAGCAAATAGTACAGCTGAAATACTAAAAGTTAAAAAGGACAGACTCATCCCAATTTGCGCATCTGAGTGCGTTAGCTGTAAGGCATTTGCAACATAAGGCGTTAAACTCATCGATATCGTTAATGTCATATAGGCAACATAAGTCAAAAGATAAGCAAGTATATTGAATTTAATCGCTTGCTTGTGACTCGGTCTTTCCATTTGGGGAGTATTGAAATAA
>NZ_QLIT01000200.1 GCF_003574485.1 Facilibium subflavum | reverse complement strand
CTTAACTTAGTGCCATTAGCACATAGGTCTGAATCAGCCAGAATAACAAAATCCTGGTTACTTTCCATAAAGTTATACAGTGTTTCAATTTCTTCACAGGATTTGTTAAAACGATCAATTAATGAAAATTCCCGATAAGATTGATCAAAAAATTTCACTTTGTCGAATGAGCGAATACTAAAATATCCTAGGGTTTCTTCAATATAAGCATTTAAACGCACAAGATCGCGTTGGTTATCATGCTTAAAGACATCACTTTCAACATGTAAGTTAAAAGCCACAAAAAACTTTAGAACCTGATGATTTAGTCTAAGGTTGTCAATAGTTTGATCCAGGTGTGTCCTTTTAAAGTCGTTATTGATAGCAATCTGGAAATCTTCGATAAGCTTATCCAAAAATTGATCATACCGGGTATTATCTTTTGCATCATAATGCTCTCCAAATATATTAATGACAGCATCCATATAATATTCACAAACCTTGGTCATCATTTTTAAAAAGACATAGAATTTATTGCTGCTGTCGCGTGGTACAATTTCTCTACCGCTCTTTGCGTCATGGATAATACCTAAAATCTCACAATCGCTTTGATAGGTTGGTTGAAAGCCTGTTAGTTCATGCCTTGACTCTGGTAGGCTTATTGCTTTGCAATCAACGCTTTGATCTTCTTGCTTAACTGACGTATCTTGTATTATTCTAGGGATATTCTGGAAACGTGTGACGATTACCTCATCATTACGAGCAAAGGTCTTGGTAAGATAATGTGCCATAAGGTCAATAAAGCTTCTATTGGCTTGAAAGGGTTTTAGTTGACTCATTTCATATTGGCTAAAGCAGGTAATATCAATATAGACAAGCTTTTGATGTAATGTTTGGATAGCATTTTTAACTTGTTGCAGGTTAGACTTGCATTCAGAGCGGCCGATAGCTTTTGTAATGGTTTTTGTTTGCAGCATTCGATCAAGTACAACCAGTACGTATTTTAGCTGTTCTAAATTAAGTGGCTCACCTGTTTTAAAGCTTGCCAGAATTCTTTGGCACTGCTCTTGTGCAAATTGATTTGCACGCATTTTGCTCTCGTTGCTGCTATGATACCGCTCAAGCATTTGCACACATGCTTGAAGCTCAACCAGATTTTGTTGCAGGTTCAATATTGTTATATTGCTATTTTTTTTGCTTTGTACCAATACACTTCTTTGCATTGTTAGAATATTGTTTAGATAAAATCCACGAAATTTAGGTATTGTTTCCAAGGTTTGTGTCAAAAAAGCATCACAATAATTTTTGATAAGAAATATCATCGCAATTGAAAGTAATGCATTATTACCACCTAATTCATAAAATTGTTCAATTTCTTCAACCGTTTGGGTGTATTCTTCTTGTGAGCAGGTGATTTCAAATTTTGGCGTACCATTGATTTGATAACTTAACGTATAAAAATCTCGATCACATGCACTTATCATAAATCCTGATCGACGATCTGTAAATGCGCGTAAAAAGCCTTCTAACTGGCTACTAATGGATAGTTTTTCCTCTTGGGTTTTGCCATGGAAAAACCGATAAAAATCACGACTACTAAGTAAGTCACTTTGAAAAAGGTGGCTTTCAATAATTGCAAACTTCTTAAAGCCGATATAAAAATTATCATTTTCAGGTGAAATTGAAAAAATGGCCATATATTTTAACAACATGTTTTGTGTTGCCTTACTGTACACGAAGAAAAA
>NZ_QLIT01000199.1 GCF_003574485.1 Facilibium subflavum | reverse complement strand
TCATCGACAAAACAAAAGATAAGTTCTAGCATAACACTCCATGAGGTTGGTTTTTTTGTTTTCAGCTCCAGAAATACCTTTTGGAGAAAAAAATTTCAACCTCATCACAGTATATTTATGCATGTTTTTTAATCTTTTATATCGAACTCACGTTAACACACCACCTTTGGTCATTTTATATGGATCAGTCAGCTTTTGAAACTCCTATTGTGGTAAAGCCTAATACCACCAACCCTGAGCAACCATAATGCCATTGGGGGCTGATTATTATTGCCTGGCTATGATTAAAATGATAAATTCACTGGCGGCGGAGAAGGCATGAAGCAACCCATTTTTAAAATTACAATCTGCTATTTTAAGTAAGCTGGATCAAAAGGCACAATACTTTGAAAGTCGCCAGCTTTAACTTTGTTTGGCCACTCAGGATCAGCTAGCAGCGTTCTTCCAAGTGCAATTAAATCACATTCATCATCTAGCATATTAATAATTTTATCTAATGGTTGTATATTCGTAGGAATATGATTAAAGGATTCATAAAAATTTTTATCAAGTCCAATAGATCCAACAGCGACAGTTGGCAAGTTTGATAATTTTTTTACCCATCCTGAGTAGGTAAGTGTAGATGGTGGGTAGTCAGGTTTATCAAACTTATGTGCACTACAATGGAAAATATCGACTCCTGCGGAGACTAAGTTTTGTAAAAAGTGTGCAAGAATTTCTGGTTTATATGCATCTTTAGCATTGAAATCACCGAATTTCCAATGAGATATGCGCAATGAGATAGGAAAGGCGTGTCCACAGACTTGTTTTATCCCAGCAATAATTTCTTCAGCAAATAAAGTACGTTGACTCAAACAATCGCCACCGTACTGATCAGTGCGTTTGTTGGTTACTGACCAAAAAAACTGGTCTATTAGATAGGAATGAGCTGCATGGAGTTCAATACCATCAAAACCAATTTTCTTGGCTAAATATGAAGCCTCGACAAAGTCGTCAATACATCTTTTTATATCATCTATTGTCATTGCAGTTGGAAGTGATGGCTTTCCGTATTGATTTTCACCTTGTAAAGTTTGATACGGATGAATAATAGCTGATGGTGCCAGTGAAGGATCTTTGATATTTGGTGGCATCCCAACTCGCCTTACGCTTCCAACATGCCATAATTGTGGGAATATGCGACAATTATTTTGATGAGCAAAATCAACCAATTCATACCACTTATCAAGAGATTTCCGTTGACAGAAAGAAGGTGTATTTTCATAGCCAAAAGAGCCAATAGAGTCTATACATATTCCTTCAGTTACGATCATGCCAACACCACCTTTTATCCGTTTTTTGTAATATGACACATTCTCGTCATTTAATTCATTATTAGGCGATTTCTTTCTTGTCATTGGCGCCATTAACACCCTATTTTTAATAAACAGATTATTTAAGGTAAATGGCTTAAATAGCGACTCTATCGTTTTTCCTTTACAGTCTATCATATTGATTCCCAATTCTATTTTACTAATGTTAGTTGAGGTTGGTGCCTAGGCTCATCTGAATAAAAATTTATTAATTTACCTGGTATTTTTTGCCCATTATTATTGATAGAAATCCCCGCGGAAAAAAACTTAAAAGTTTCTATTTTAGGCAAGTTATAAAAAGTATTTTCCTGAAAAATATGTCTTAAATTATTATATGAAAAGTCGCCTATCTCAAATATAGCGTTGGCATTACAGGTAAAGTGATATTTTGCAAGTTCACCATTACGATGTGTAGCAACAGCATAAATTATGAAAAATTCACCCTGATCAGTTTTTATTTTTCGAACAAAATTAGTACCTGCATTTAACCCCCATTGATTTTTTCTAAAAGATACAGCTTTAGAGGTGATGATATCATCGCTACAATCCCAAGGATAATAAGGCCAATTTTTATACATTGCAGGGTTCATAGCATAGTCATGTTGAATGAAATTCATTTGATTATAGTGTTTAACTAATAATGAGTTAGTTGACACATGTAAAATATTATCATCAGGCAGGACTATTAAAATAGCAAAGTGGTCTATGTGGTAATAGGATTTTATCCATTTATTAAAGAAAGCGCATACCTGGAACTCATACGCTTCCGAAATTAGTGAATTAAGCTTTTTTGACATTATTGAGAACTCGCTTTTTTATATGGTTTTATATAAGAGTTAATGACATACTCAATTTGATGATTGCTTAGCTTATCTAAGTCATGATTTGAATCTAACAGGCTTGAAATAACTTCATAGATATTAATGCAAAAGTTAAAGTATTCTATATATGTGAATTTTAATCCTACATTGTTTATTTTTTTATCAACTAGTTCAGATATTTTCTTTAACATACATTGAGCACCTCT
>NZ_QLIT01000198.1 GCF_003574485.1 Facilibium subflavum | reverse complement strand
CAGAAGCACAAGTTGTCCATTCGATATATAAAAGTGCGTGCCCCAAACTCGCAAACGTGGCTGCTTAAAGCAAAATCCACAGGGATGACTACGAGGTCACGCATAACTCATTTTCGTATCAGTGGTTTCAGTTTTCAAGGGCTTTATTTCATACAAAATACCTTGCTGTATACAACTTCTTAATCGTCCTGCCAATCGTCGGGCTACGCCCACTATGGCTCGTTTACCTCCTCGTGTTTTTGCTAAACGTTGATAAACCTCATTGAGTTGAGGATCCTTTCTGATCGCTATCCAAGCGGCTTCAACAAATATATGGCGTAAGGCAGCTCGTCCCTGACGGCTAATATGCCCTTGTCGAACATGCTCACCCGATGAGTATTCTACTGGTGTAAATCCCAAGTAGTTAAATAATTTTTTCTCATTCGAAAATTGTTTCATATCCGCAAGTTCGTCTTTTAATCTTAATGCCACAATTTCACCAATCCCAGGGGCACTTTGGTAAATCATCATTAATGCGTGTTCCTCTTCTGTTTGCATATCCAATAAATCTTTTCGAATTTGTGCTAAATCTTGAGTAAACAAAATCCACTGATCTGCATATCGCTTAACCGTATAATAAAACCCGGACGGATAATCTAACTTTCTCACCCCTTCAAGCTTCTTATTCAACCACCGTTCGCTAAGCACTGTATCGTCCTCTCCAGAGATGAGCCCTTGCGTAAACAAGAGCGACTTGAGCTTTTGACCTATCTGGTGGCGCAGCTTGACGATATTATTACGCAAACGTGAGGCACTGCGTTTTGCCTCTTGCTCTAAGGTTGGTACATAAATGCCCTTCAGTCGACCAGCAGCTAATTGCGTTGCCATTTTCTTCGCATCCCGTTTATCGGTTTTCACTCGGTCACGTGTCGCCACCTCAATCGAGCCTGGGTGAACCACTTGGTTGTTGATGCCAACCTGAATTAACTCTCGATGCAAGTGGAAACCTGAAAATCCAGCTTCGTAAACCGTTTCTACGTTAGCGCCT
>NZ_QLIT01000197.1 GCF_003574485.1 Facilibium subflavum | reverse complement strand
TACAATCCCAAGAACTCCTCGAACTATTTCGCTCGCTGTACCTAAGTGTTGTATCCCAGACCTTGATTAACAGATTTCAACTTGTCAAAATTAAATGGAAAAGGTACTAGTTAGGCAACATATTTATAAAAATGCAGCATAACAACTGTATTAGGAATGCTCTCTATCCATAATAACCAGGGAATGATACCCAATTATGGAGAACGATGGCGTTATGGTGAAACGATAACAACCAGCTTTGTTGAGTCTACGGTAAATGAAGTGGTGACAAAACGTATGGTTAAAAAACAGCAGATGCAATGGACATCAGTGGGCACACATTATCTGTTGCAGGTTAGAACTGCTGCTTTGAATGATGATTTAGATCGCTTTTTTGAACGCTGGTATCCTGGTTTAAACATTAAAAGTGATTATTCGGACAAAATATTGCATATGCAGCAGGCAGCATAAATTTTTTAGTCAGTGCCCCACACTTTTTTATGCTCTCCTAGTTATAAAGGATATCTACACCATTTCTTTTAATGATATTCAGCAGCTTTAATGAAATCCCTTTTGGCTCCTTCTCACCTGTTTCCCATTTCTGAACAGTTGAGCTACTAGCATTTAAGAGTTTGGCAAAAATAGTTTGGCTAACTTTGTTTTCGATGCGAATTGCTTTTATTTCCTGAGGACTTAAATATTTAATTTCGGGTAGGCAAGATTCATCAAAATTACGCATAGTTTCCCCATTAATTATATTTAAGTCATGCATGCTTTTAACTGAGCCATGCAGAACTTCAAGCAATGTTTTATCATTCATTTGACCACCTCTATTAATTGCTGTTTTTGTAATAATGTTTTTATGTCGTTAGTTGATAATTTCATAAGCACTTCCTTTGAATACATTTTTAGAGCCTTTTGCTCCTTTTGTGAAAGATTGCTTTTCTCATTTTTGGCATAAGCATATATGTATACCAAAAAATCACCAATGCGATATGACAATATTGTTCTACCGCCTGACCGCTTTCCTTGCCCTTTAATGGCAAGTCTTTTTTATAGCAATTAGCACCTAAATCACCATCATGAAGCCCTTTAACAACCTCAAGCGCAGTGCTTATTAACTTGTTATGAGTAACTTTTTCTTTTTTTGCCCATCTTGCAAATTCAGGGAGCATGTAAACACTAATCATTTACAGTCTACAGTTATTGGATTTCTGTTTTTATTGTACCACTCAGTGGTATAAAAGTCAAATGCACTGAACTAAATCATAACATTGTCAAAGTAATTTCAATTACTGTCATGATCTATTTTGACAATTATAGGATTGTAAAACTATAGGAATATAAGGTTTTTATAATTCAATTTGTTGACTATGTTTAAATCGCCAAAATATCATTGAGTGTGATGAATGTTGTTGCGCTGTAAAAGAAGAAGATTGTCACCAATATATAGTTAATGCAGACTGCGATCATATGTATTTTTTTTGTCAAAATTGCTATATGCACAAATTTGATCAATAGCGCGGTCATGAGGTATTGATAGATTTTAAAAATATAGTATAATTACTATATTAAGTATATGCGTGCATTCATATGAAAGAAGTAATATGGCTAGGCTCCTCACTGGATGACCTGAAAAACTTCCCTGAAGAAGTGCGCTCTGCAATGGGTTATGCGTTACACCTGGCACAGATCGGTGAAAAGCACCATCATGCAAAGCCACTCACAGGAAAACAATTCAGTGGTACAGCAGTGATTGAAGTCGTTGAAAACCACGATGGCGACACCTATCGATGTGCTTATACGGTAAAAATTGGTGAAACACTTTATGTGTTACATTGTTTTCAGAAGAAGTCTAAGCGCGGCATATCAACACCAAAGCAAGATGTTGATATGATATTAAAGCGCTTAAAAGAAGCAAAGCAATTGGAGAATGAGCATGACAAATGAAATTAAATACCATAAAGGCTCTGGCAACATTTTTGAAGATTTAGGCTTTGATGATCCTGTTGAAATGCAGGCAAAGGCACGCCTTGCAGGTAAGATAAGTCAACTGCTTAAAGAAGAAAAACTAACACAAGTTAAAGCCTCAAAATTAACTGGTGTGGCACAAGGTGATTTATCAAAAATCATCAATGGTAACTTCTCAGGTTTTACAATTGATCGCATGTTTAGCATTCTTTTAAAGCTTGGTCAGGACATTGATATTGATATTCATCCTGCTAAAAATGCTCCATCAAACATCAATTTTGCGATGGCTTAAATCGATATTTCAATATTTAACTGCTTATCAATTTCCCGATTATCAGGGAGAGCATTCCTAATGTAGTTGTTATGCTGCATTTTTATAAATATGTTGCCTAACTAGCTGCCAATCCTGAGCCCATTGATTGCTTGCTAAAGAGGTTCTAAGCTGCAATACTTTATGTGCAGACTCTCTATTCCATTGTGCCTTGTGTTTCTTTTTAAACCGAGTATTAATAACACTCTC
>NZ_QLIT01000196.1 GCF_003574485.1 Facilibium subflavum | reverse complement strand
GAATATTAGACCACAACAGACAGTCCTGCATCTATCCCCAACTGAACCCAAAAACGTGTCGTAAACGTTATCTTTTCATGATTCGCCGCCTGCGTACCAATCTGTATACCAAAGTCTACCGCGACCGTCATAAACAAATCAAATAATGAACTGGCCACAACACTAGTAAATGGATTAAACGCCAGTAATAATAGCCCCACAGCTAAAATCGTTAAGCTTGTCCACTCGGTAAGATACGTGTTTGCACTATTTTGAACAGTGACTTGAGGCGCCGCATCTGGCCTTGAGATATGTCCATCCAAATCTACACTATTGACCGGATTGTTATTCGCATAATTATAACCATTGTATAAAGTCCATGGCGTATACGAATCATGTTGCAGGAAAACCCCCGACCTCTTGTCAAAAACCCGAGTATAGCCACCGCCTATAAATTGCAAATCAGGATCCGAACGATCTGCTTGATAACCCCTATAACCAAAACTATTCCCCAAGACATTTAATCCTGAATCATCATCCTCTGCCAGGTTCGTCACAATACCAAAAGGACTGTATATATCATTCCCCTTAACCTCAGATAATCCATTACTATGCGTGATCCTGCCAACCACGTTAAACCCATCACTGAAGTTCGCCTCAAACTCATCACTGCCATCTTGTAATTCAGCAATACTGCCATTGGCTATCGGGAAACGTGCATTACCATCCGCATCATCCTGCTCCAATAACGCGCCACCCATATAGTATTGATCTATACGCTCAAGCTTGCCATTGGCATTGTAACGATGCTCTCCAATCTGATAGCCCCTCTCATCATAACGGTAATTCCTCTTTACGCCATTCTTCGTAATGCCCGCAACCTTCTGATTCGCATCATACGAAAACTGATAACTGTCTAACTTACCTGATTTACCAACTTCCTGCATATCCGTAACATTACCATTGGCATCGTACTTAAAGCTCGCTTTGCCACCATCACTGTATTGGATCGAACTCAACTGCGTCGGATCAGTATTGTCATAGTGGTACGCCATCGTCTTCGTGGCACCACTGTCCTTAAGCTTATATGTCACAGAACTTAACTGATTAAACAAATTATCTTTTACATAACGGTAATCTGCCGTCTCAACCTCTTCGCCCTGACCATTCTTAGGACAACTTGCCCCACTACAACTGAAACTCTCCAACTGATCAAATGGCTTCGTATATCCAAAACGCTGGATGGTTGGTGTAACCGAAGCTTCTGTCGTACTCGTGATCTCAGATTTATCGCCTAACCTGTTATATTTATAGCTATACGTTCTTAACGCATTCGTGCCATCTGATGTCCCATAGTCCTTGACCTGACTTAAACGCCCCAATACATCATAAACAAAGGTGTTTAACAAATGATTATCTGCATAGCTCTTACTAAGACTGCCATCAGCATTATATTCAAAGGCCTCACTACTATTAACCTTACCCGTATAGCTGATCTTCGTCATCTGGCCCAAGGCATTGGTGTCATAGCTCTCCTGATAAACCTTTTGTCCTGATTTTTGATACTCCGTTGACGCCACCGTGCCATAGTTATTTTGATTGACCAACAAGGTTCGGGGAGCGCCATCTTGATGCGTCACCGTCGTGCTTATTAAACTCAAGCTCACTGGATCATAAGCATACTGCGTCTTACTAACCACCACGTTTTGTTCAACTTTACTGCTCTCGATCAAATTGCCATTTTTATCATAACTGTTCTTAAGCGTATATTCTTTTTGGCCCTCACTGTTGTAGTAATCTATTGAACCTGGTTTGGACTTCCACACACTATCATCATAGTGAATCACCACCTTATTACCCATAAGATCCGTAATACTCACAGGCAAACCACTTACCGTGTCATAACTCATCTGCATTCTGTGCGTCGTATCTCCCACCAACACACTGGCATTAAGCATAAAACCAAAAGCACTGAATTGACGCTCTCCCAGCACAATCCGCTTACTGCTGCTATTGTCATAAGCACCCTGCCACAGCGTAATCTTATTCACATTACCATATTGATCATAGCCATAACCCGTTGTCTTAATCGCCTCAACATCTCCATTGTCCTTAATGGAATATGAAGTGCTTGCGATCACCCGCGTTGGCCTCTTTGCATCATAATAATTCCTTGTCATCAACTGATTCACCAGGTCTTTAACTTCCGTCACTTCCCCTAGCGCATTTACTTTACTGACAACAAAACTACCCGCCTTACATTCTCCACTGCTGCTCAAACAGTCACTGGCTATTCCCTCAACAAATTGCCGTAAGCCTGCAATATCATACATCTCTCCCGTGGCAAGCTTCGCATTTAAGCGCTCAAGTGACGCCTTTTGCGCATCGTCATACAAGGATTTCTTTGTACCTGTCTTATCCGTATAATCCATCGCATGCATAATCACACTATAGCTTTCCGTCGTCGTCGGCTGATAAACCTTCTGCCCCGTCGCCAAGGTTTCTCCCGCGCTGTAATCCTTTTTCTCAACACTCACCAAAGCCACTTTACAACTGCTTGGACTGGAACTGCCATCTGCATCTACTACCCGGCACAAGGAATCTTTATTCGTAATCACATCACCTGTCGGCTGTAATACATAAGATAACTTCTCCGAGTGATATTCATCATCTACTGAAATCTCAGCACTGCCATCAGCAAAGCGCTTACCAATCAATGCCCCGCTTATATCACTGTAAATATAGCTCGTTTCTTCAGAATGCCTATCCCCTTTAGGATCATAGTAATAGGCAACCTCTTTCTTAGGCTGTCCATACTCGTTATAAAATATCTCTTTCGTTACATAAAAACCACTTCTGTCACGTGTCTGTACCTCTGTCTTCGTCATATGACCTTCCTGATCATAATATGTCTTTGTCTGATACCCTTGTGATCCCGTTGTTGGTGTCACAACCGTTTTCGTTAATACATAACCAACATCCCCTGAAGCCGAATCCAGCGAATACTCAAATTTATATTCCTGTTTGTACGCCGCATCACCATGCGGTAAATATGTAACCTTAGACACACGATCCAATGCATCATACTCATATTCTACTATGTCCCCTGTGACAGGGTTAACCTTCTTAATCAATGCACCGTACGGATTAAAGTACTGAATTTCTCCCTCAGCACTCGTCGGCGCGCTGCCTTGTGTATCATCAATCAACGCCTTTGATGACTGCTTAACAACATAGTCCTCGCCATCTTTGCTCACTTCTAACTGCTTAGCAGTGTAGGCAGTATTCGCCTCGGCATCTTCTCCTGTCGCAAAATAACTCGTCCCACTCATTGGCAGACCGTACTGTAAACTGCTACCATCCTTATCCATCTTTGCCGTCGTCTTTGCGCTATTCCAACCATTAACATAGGCTTGCGTCGTTTGTAAGCTCGGCAAACTCACCTCGTAGCTTTTACCATCAATACTCACAGAACGATTCAACCACTGTAAATCTTTATAGTCCGTCTTCGTCGAAATACGCCCGCCATATACCGTATCCGTTTTCGATTTAACTATCGGCGCAAAATAATTGTTACTTGACGATGAACTATAATATTCAAGCGCTTCAGTATCACCAAAAGCACTTGTCATCTTTTTCAACTGACCAAGTGCAAATCCTGCCTCATCTGCATCACTTTGATTAAAATACTCATAATACGTCGATTCCTCTTTGGCTGCACTTTGGTCACTACCATAAATGTTATACACCGAATTCGTGCTTATAATCGGATTCGCATATGAGGCAACAAGCCCCCCATAACCACTTTCTCCTTTCACACTGTTCGTCGTTAAATTATAACTGGAATAGCGTGCCCCAAATACCTTGCCCTTAAATGACGTTTCCGCGCTTAACATCAAATGCAATGCATTAAAACTCGTCGTTTGCTTAAAATCCCCTATTTGAAATGTCGTTGCATAACTATAATTTTGACCAAGATTCCCGCCAATAACACACGAGATCAACCAGTCATCCAGTACATTTAACCCCTCATATACCGCTTTAGGACACCAGGCACCATTGCCTGCAAAATTCGTGCTATCGCCATCTTTCGTGCCATACGTCAACGTCTGATCTGGCATATGACTATTCGAAAAATGCTTACTCACACTCGATACATAGCTCGTTTTATAGCTCGGGCTGACTGACCCTATATCCGTTACATAATAATGCAGCTGTTCCAAGCGCTTATAATTCACATCATAACTTGCACCATTTGGCATTACAATCTGACTGATATTCCCCGATTGATAATTCACCGTGATCGCCTGATACAAAGCATTGACCAATGAAACCGAATTACCATTATCCAGTATCACAAATATCTGATCTTCCCCCGATAAATTCTTATAGCTAATATTGACCATACCATCACTGCGTTCAATATCAACCATCAAGTCTCCCGCATCGTTATAAATCTTAATCGAATTATCCGAACCATACGTAAAACTCAGCTTATTTCCCCGATTATCAATCATCGCTGCAATCACGTAATTCACATTGTCTATCTTCTTAAACAAATATACCGTGCCATCACTATTGACATACTTCATCAACCCATCGCTGGCCGAAAGTCCAAAGTCCTCAACCTTCGTATAGTAATTCTTAATCTCACCAGCACTTGTCAGCTCAAATGAATGCCGCTGTCCATCTATATACAAATTGTAATATTTGCTGCTGTCGTTATTCTCCATCAACCTGATAGTCGGCAAATTCAAATATAAATTACTTACCAGCGCATTATAACTACCTGTGTCTTCATTTGTGACCTTAAGACCAAGTACCAGATTCGATAGAACAGCACTACGTACACTGGCTATCTGCTCTGAAAAATTTAAACCCAGCGTCGCTGGATCAACACTTATTGACGCAGGAATCGTCCCACTGGTCGCCTGCGATTGAAAACTGTTACTCGTACTGGCACTACTGGCTGCATTCAACAAACTGTTAAGCTTACTCGCACTTAACTCATCTGAAGACTTCGACTGCTTCGCCTGAACCTTACTCGACGATACCACAGTCTGCTTCACTCCCTCCGCATATAACGGCTGATAGAGTGACGCAAATAAATACGCACTTAAACCAATAAAATTGGATAATAATTTATATTTGAACATAATTTTCCCATTCCCCAAATAACTAAATTTTTCATAGGAATGATACCCATAAGCTCTCCCATAATAGTTTTTTGAAACAGTACTTAAAAGGGTAAAACTTACCCTTTTATTCATGAACAACCGCTGCAATACTATGCTTGTGATGACGCTATTGCATTACACTTTTGCTAAAAACAGACATATATCTCTAAATGGAGAAAACCATGAAGAAAAAGAATTCGTACCAGCACAAATACTTCACACCGCTGGCCTTTTTAACCACCTCTCTACTTTTGAGCTCTTGCGGAGGAGGAGGTGGTAGCAGTGATAATGCAGGGGGAAACCCAGTCACAGCAGTGCTCACAGTTACCCCTAATGCTTCAACCCTTTATGCTGATACAGGCGAGTCTACAACAACTACGTTTACCGTAAATTATCGTAATTCAGACCAAAACCTTTCTATCAGCACTGCAGCAGCTGAGACAAGCTATAAGGTAAATATTACTGGAGTAAGTACACCATTTAGTATCATCCAGAACGACTGTACATCCCTAAAACTAAATCAAAGCTGTGCATTTGAGGTAAAATACACTCCCACAGAAACTCAAAGCGGCCTTAGTATAAGCACACCAACTGTTCAAGTGAGTACAAAAAGTCAGAAAAGCTCGATTCTTGGTGCAGAGAAAACCTTTGTGCTATCCGGTGACAAGGTCAAATTTGGATTAAATGCCTCACAAAGTCCATCTTTTGTTAAGCTCTTTAGCAATACAAAAGCTACTTATCCTGTGGTTTTTAAAAATGATACCTCACAAGCAATGAGTAAACTCTCATTTAGTGCATTATCGGCAACTACAGGGATAACTTTAAAAACAGCAGATTCCTGTGCTGCCAATAGCACTTGTGATGCCGCCATCTTGACCTTTACACCCTCTTTGCTAAAGCCTGTAACAAGCTCGCTATCTACAATTGGCACTCAAACTGAAATATCTTTTGATGTAATGGGACATACGCTACAGTATTCTTTGGGTTTTTTAATCTTTGCAAGCTATGGGGCAAACTATCCTGTTGATCCAATTTATGATTTAGGAATGGATAACCCCACCCCTAGTGGCAGCATTATCTACCGTATTGAACAATTTTCACCTTCCACCCTGGCTTTCCTTACCGAGCGTGGATTCTTTATGACCTTAAATAAGGGCGCAAGCTGGGATACGTTACCTCAATACCACCTACCTGTTACCGCCTACGCTTCATATAACGACAATATCTTTATTGGTACAGAAAAAGGAATAGTTACAGGGACTTATGATACAATCACAGGGCTTATGAATAATCAAAAAACATATAGCAGTACTGATCACCCCAAAATTGTACCACCTGGGGTGCTTCATGATTTTTTCGTTTATAATGGAAATCTTGTCATTATTGCCAGTGGGGGCATTGCTGTTGTTCCTTACAATGCCACAGATAACACAATCTCTGATGGTGTGGTAATTCCAGCTACAGCTCCCATTACGCACGCAACACTACTAGACAAGAAATGGCTTATGCTGACAACAGATGGCGATGGTTTGAAAGTATGCAGCATTGACAAACCTGACAAATGCACTAGTTATACTACAACCAATACAAATAACAAACTGCCAACAAATTCAATCAACTATGCTTCTGTTTATAATGGTACACTTTTTATCGCGACCTTAAATGGGCTGGTTACCGCTAAATGGCAAGAAAATGGGCAAATCAATTTTGCAGATTCAAAAATCTATACATTAGGCCTAACACATCCAAATTTGTCTATTGTGAAAGCTACCGACAAATTCATTTTTATCAGCACGCTCTACAATGGTTTAATAATAGGGAAAAATGAAGGTGGTGCGCTTTTAAATTTTCATAGTTACAACACCACCTCATCGCCTAAATTACCAACCGACCAGATTACTGATTTTTCGCTACTTAATAATGAACTGATCATAGGAACCTATGGTAATGGTGCTCTAGAGGCTAAGGTTAATTCAACGGGAGAGCTTTCAAATATCACCAGATACACTAAATCAACAAACTACTTACCCCCATACAGCATTACTTCAATTAGCTCTATCAGCAACGGGAGAATAGCATTGGGAACATCTGGTGGGGGGCTTGTAATAAGCAGCATAGATAAGAATACAGGTGAAATTAACGTAGGAAATACTTACGACACCAATTCCGATCCCAAGTTAATGGGTAACAATATTAATACTGTCATGCTAAGCAATAATGACGATATGCTGATAGGCTTAGCCAATGGCGATCTGTTGACCGCGATCTATAAAGACGGTACCATTTCAAACATTAGCAGCACATCATTATCTAACTATGCGATTACCTCACTTGCTAAAACAAGCGATAATACGGTTTTTGCCGGAACCAATGGTAGTGGACTTATTTCCTTTACGTATGAACCTAATACCAAATCCATTACAAATATAAACACAGATACCTCAATAAGCACAATCAACGCTATCTACATTGCCGACAACATTGTCTTTATTGCCACATCAAAAGGGTTAGTTATAGGAAAATACGATACTACTCGTAAATCGATAACTGAAACTCAAACCTATCTTCCGGACGATAATATAACTTGCATCAAGGTTGATGGAGAATCGGTCTACATTGGAACAGAAGCTCATGGTATCTATATTGCCAAACACAGTGGCAATAGCCTTTCAAGCCTTGAGAATTACAGTACAAGCACAACACCTGCATTAAAGAGTAATAATATCACTACGCTAAGTGTGTATAATGGAAAAAAACTTGTTATTGGGACCACTGATGCTCAACTCATGATTGCTTCACTTAAAGATAAGCAGATCATATCTAATGTGGGCACCATCTCCCTACCCATTATGGGATATCCTACCAATAGTCGTATTGTACTTAATGACAAAGTTTTACTAGGCACCAGCAGCGGAAGGCTATTGATGATGTATTTACAATCCTAAAAAAAGAGGGGGAGAAAATGTCTGCAGCAAATCAATATGGAGACACCTTTACTGCTTTTATCCAAAAACGATTTGGCCAAGCAGCTGAAATTGTTCTTGATGACTTCCGAAAAAGAGGATTAACATATCAAGAAGTAGCAGCTATATCTGGCTTTCGTGCAATAACGGTTAGAAAATGGTGCCGCAGGTATGGGGTACAACTTAAGGCTAATACTACTGACCTTTGTGCTAAGAATTTAACTATTTTTGAAGAAAATTTCAAAAGTGATGCGTTAAATAAATACAACTTTTTGAATCGGAAATGGGGGTAATGCAATAGTATCACGCCAAGTCCGGCTAAATCCTTGATCATCTGCACAATGCAGTAAACAAATTTCAGCTAAACATAAACAATTCCATTGGCAAGTCAATCACATACCCCTGGTTGGTTTTCCGTAGTTTAAATATTATACCTAAGGAGAAATAAAAGTGTCTTACTATCAACGTACAGTGTTATTGATTTTGATGAGTTTATTTATACTTGGCTGCGGTAGACAACATGGATCGGACCCGCAGGCCACTATGACATTGTGTATGAACGGCACATGTAGCGAAACTCAGGAATTTATCTTAGGCTCCAGCGTATCCCAGTCATATGATATTCAATCTAGTAACGGCCTGAATATTGGCTCAAACCCAGACATCCAGTGCCCAAACATTAACAATGCTTATTTTACAGTTCCGCCATCCATACAGAACGGTAAGGTAATTCTAACCACGGCTAATGATGGCAATTTAGATTATCCCTATAGCGTGACTTGCTCTGTCAGTGCTGACAATAGCGCTTCTACATCCTTGTCATTGACCTTAATTCACCCAAGTAATGCAGGCGTATATATCTCACTTAATAATGCTCAAGGCGCAGCTTGTTCTGGTATCTTGTTGGGAGATAAGCTAGTTTTAACTGCTGCCCATTGCTTTGATGATGGGGCAACCCCTGATAAAGTATACTTAAGCAATGGAAATAGCAGCATCTTAACTGCCTTACCCATAGCCATATCCTCCTACCAAACCTATCCTGACTATCCAAATGTTGCAGCTTACAAAGACATTGCTTATTTGATTCTTAATAGAAAAGTTGATTTATCAAATTTCAACCTATGCATCCCGAATACGCTTCAAGGAGTAACGGCAGGACTAAATGTAACCTACTACGGTTACGCAACTCAACTTTTCCAATCGCAGAATACCACCATAGTAGATCCTACGAACATGCCAATTACTCAGCAAAATTATGATGATTATGTGAGAATTATCAATGCACCATTCCCAAGAGCTGGAGATTCAGGTGGACCTCTAGTAGAACGAGGTAGCCCAAATAAATTGATAGGCCTTGTTCAGGAAATATCAGCGCAATATGTCAATGCAGGCCAAGCAGCCTCTTTCACTATGCTGTCCAACTTCAAGCTGTGGTTAGAGCAAAATTCAGGGCAAAGCATTAGCGCTTGCTCATAGATTCAGCGCTTACCCACGGCTGTTCCATCTAAAATACGTTAACTTCGATTGCTCAATCAGAATTTGAATTATCAACAAATGTTAAACCCTGGCAACCATACTTGCTGAACTTGCGAAATATGATAGGCACTTAATAACTGACATAGCTCAAACTTACTGTTGACATCAAGTTTTGCTCTGATTTCATCAACGGTTTTTTCAACGGTTCGACGAGACTTAAACAATAAAGCAGCAATATAGTCAAGCGGCATATGAAGTGCTAAAAACAGCAAATATTTAGCTTGTGTTTTTGTTAAATCATGCGTGTGCACTAATGGTGCAAACGAATCAAATTCACAAGATAATCCTTGATGCTGGTATTCTTCAGAAAATACTGCCGGTAGCCTAAATGTCGTGTTAAATTTTACTTCAAGGTGATAAAACGCAATGGCTACATTATGCAAGACAGGATAAAACCTGGCATAATCCGATGGAGTAATCATTTCAGGGAACACAAAGATAAAAGCGTCTTTAAAATCACTAAGGCGATAGCTGATAATAACACATGATTTTCCACCAATCTCATTTATGAAATGGTCATATTGAGGCAAAAGCGACTGTGCCAAAAACTCTCTTCTATCATAAATAGGTGGTGCATAGTTAACATTCATTGTCACATCAGAACGCCAGAACCCTTTGCTAACATATTTATATCCTCGTAAAGGCTTTGAGGTTACCATATTAAACTCAGCATTTTCATTCAAGCGGAAAAAAGTAAAATTACAAATATTATGCGGCAGGATTTTTAATATATTGCTCGTATTTGCAGACATCTGTATGGCATTTTTTAAATAAAGCGAAAAATTTTTCACTTCTGCTAATTTCTGTGTTAATTCAAATACTGCCATAACGCATTTTCACCCTCTCACCTTACCTGAAGCACTCCTGTACACACCATCGCGAACGCTTTATCCCCGCCAATTAATATAGCAAAGATCTCTAGCGGTTGTTATGTTTTTCTCGTAAGTCTTACGCTTATATCATATTTGATTCACGGCCATACTTCAAATATAAAACCAAAACGAAGGTGACATAAAAATGTATAGTGCAAACTGTTGGATATAAATTGAACACTGGAAACAGCAGGCGAATCAGCAACAAAAGCCAGAAGAAACTAAACGATAAGTACCGTAAAATGATTTATAGGTGATATGTAATCCCAACCAAATCCATGAAGCATTTGCATAGGCCTTTGGGGAGAACAGCATACAAACACTTCATGGATTTGGCTGATGCCGCCTGCAAACAGCTCTAATATAGGTAAACAGAAGATTTGCAAGCGACACAGACACTCCCCCTTGAGTGTTTTATAAAGTTAAAAAATACCAAAAATGCTTAATACTTACAGGAAGGTTTTCACAAAACCTGCAAAAATCCAAAAACACGCTGTTTTTTTAACTGTTAGAAGCAGTGTAATAGATGTACTTTATACAAAACAGCGTAAAGCTTACGCCTTCTTAAAGAAACGAATTGAATCAAATTAAAAATTATCTCCAGCGCTTTGAGTGCTGTTATTGACCAAACAAACTTAAGCTAATAAATGACTAAGGCCACAATCAAACCTACACAACTTTAAAATAAACATCCTGTGATGCAAGTTTTACCTGGCTTAGCTCAACGTGAACCATCTCATCTAACTGGGCCGATGTTGCCAATGTCAGTTTTTTAATAAGCGATAAATCAGGAATAAATACGGTTACACGATTATTCTGAGATTTCTCAATCACCTGTGCCGTACCTTGCCAGTTAGGGTTTTGCAATAAATACACACACTTCCAATGATTATTTGACAAGCTTTCAGCCTGTCTTGCCGATTTAATCCCAGCTTCACTTTGACCAATTCGATTTAATATCTCATCACTTGTTAAAAGCGTTTTACCTTTTAAAAACGCACGTAACTGTTGATGCACAACCAAATCCAGATAGCGCCTTAATGGGCTTGTCACCTGCACATAGTGGTGAAGCCCCATGCCGGCATGAATATCTGCATGTACTTTATATTGCCCTTTTTGTAGTTTTCTCCTGATCGCAAACATCTGTGACAGAGTTTGAGGCTTTTGCTCATCTTCTGTTAAATCATGTGGTGGCTGGGTTGAAAATGGCAGTGGAATATTGTTTTCATCGGCAAATTTTGCCACAGCAACCCCGGCCATCAGCATTGCATCACGAATAAGCCTGCGACTTTTAAGCGTTTGCAAGCTTGTGATATCAACGGTTTTATCTTCTAAAAGCTTAAGTTTAATCTCTGGAAACTGTAACTCTATGGCACCATTTTTATACCTCGCGTTACTAAAAGCTTCAGCTAATTGTGCAAACTTTGTAAAAGGAAATTGTGTGAGTTTCTCTTCGGCTTCCTGGTAGCTTAAACGCGTAACCTTAATGGTTGATAAGCAAATCTCAATATCATTGATTTGTCCATTATCATCAACACGAAACCCAATTGATAATGCCGGTGATACAGATTCCATACCAAGCGCCAGTTTATCAGTGACTTTAGATGGCAGCATCGGTACAACCCCTTCTGGCAGATAGAGATTACTGCCACGAGATCTTGCTTCAATATCCAATTCACTATCTATATCAACAATTGCAGCAGGATCTGCTACATGCACCCAGAGTTTATTGTTTTGTTCATCAAAACTAATTGCATCATCCGGATCATGGCTGTCTTCATCATCAATGGCAAAGCTTTCAAAATGGGTAAAATCCTGGCGCACCTCATCAATAATCTCAGGTAAATCGATCGCTGGTGGATTTACAGGGGCACCAACACGTATTGGATAAGGATTAACATATTCATCCCAAAAGCCAATATCAAGCAATAATGCATGAGCATTTTGTGGCGTTTCTTCGCGATTAATAAGCTTAAAAAAGCGACAATTCTGTGTTTGCCCTAGGGCAAAATTTGCAATCTCCTTAACAAAGGCCTCATCTTCTTTTGCATCGTATTGATGCTTTTGTAGGCGTGCAATAAAGGCATCTAACTTTTGCTGTTTTTGCTGCTTTTCCGCAATTTCCTGCTTGATATCATCCACTTGCTTTTGCGTATTGACATAGATTTCTCGCTCATGCGCTGTAAAATAAATACCCTTTTGCACTTGCTGCCAGGTCGCATATGCGCTTTTAGGTGTGTACTCACTAAAGATAAGCTCACTTAATTCTTCATAATTGGTGTACTGGCCTTGCAAAAGATTCCAGGCATCCTGAAGCTCACCTTCAAAACCATTGTCAAGCATATTAAAATCCGTAAACCCACCTTCGTGTAACAACAATAAATTTTTTTCCGGTAATTTAATCGTTTTTTCATCTTCTAACAGGATTTCAACCTTTTTATCCAGCTGGTTAATCACACGTGCTGGACGGTTTTTAAAAATCACGAGACTGTTGATTTGCATTTTCTGTAACCATCTATCTAAATAACCTTGATATCTTAACAAAAAAATTGATAACTTGGATAATATTGGATGCTTTTTTTAATGGTCAAATGTATGCTGTAGCAATGGACAATAAGCCGGCAGTATCATCATGAGCATTTTCTTTTTAATTATGGCCCAGGCCGTTACCGGAATAAATATCACTGGATCAAAATACCTTGTCGCCCATTTACCGATTATCGTCTTGTTAGAAATCCGCTTTGTGATTGGCAGCATCGTGCTTTTATCGTGTATTCCTTTTTTTGGAAACAAAAATAAAAATGATCGCATCAGTAAATTAAATAAAAAAGACTGGGGGATATTGATTGCACAGGCTTTATGTGCGGGGATGGCATTTAATTTATTAATGTTATCTGGCATTCAATTTACCAGTGCTTCAATGGCAGGGCTTATTACCAGCACCTTGCCGGCTATTATTATTTTACTGTCATTTGTTTTTTTCAAGCAGCGTATCACCAGATTCAAACTTTTGTGTATTATCTTTGCCACCATTGGTTTAGTTGCGATTAATGGCCCTAATCTGCGCGGCACTAATGCCTCATTAATATCATTACTTGGTGATGCGATTATCCTGTTGGCAATGATACCCGAGGCCTCTTATTATGTAATCAGCAAGTTTAAAAGCACCCACCTGTCACCTGTAAAATCAGCCTTTTTAATGAATATCATTAATGCGATTGCCATGGTGCCAATTCTTTTTTTTGCTAACTGGCATAAGCTGTTCACACTAAGCACAACAGGCTATGGCGTGCTGTTGCTTGTCTCTTTAGCATCAGCACTGTTCTATTTATTCTGGTTTTTAGGTTGTAATAATGTATCAACGAGTACGGCAGGCCTATTAACTGCATTTATGCCGATCTCCACACTTTTATTATCTTTTTTGTTTTTAAATGAAGCGATCACCTTATTGCAAGGCATTGGCACCTTATTAATTCTGAGCTCAATCGTTTTTGGCAGTCGAAAGTCTTAAATGTGAATTTTTGCGATCAGTCATGATAGATTTAAAAGCCTGATAAACCCCATTTGTCCAGCCAAAACCTTCTTGCACATCATATTCACCCTGGCCAGGCCTGTTACCTACGTTGCAAACATCATACTTTTCCAGAATCACACCATAATCCTGATAGTATTGCCAAACGTTTTGGTTCCAGCGTGCGATAATTTCTTGTGCCAGTGAATCAAAACCATAATTAAGCAAACCTTGTACCGTGATCCATTGTAATGGCGCCCAACCATTTGGGTAATCCCATTGCTGATCAGATGAAACCGTTGTTGTCACAACGCCACCTGGCTTTAATAAAGAATGCTCAATCCAGTTTTTGATAGCATAAGCCTGTGCTTTATCGGCAATATTAGCAAAAAGCGGCCAGGCAATTGCTGCAGTGAGCCTCCCTGTGGATTGACCTTTTTTGATATCATAATCATAAAAACACTTTTGTTGTTTATCCCAAAAATATGCCTGATACGCTTTTTTCCGTGCACAAGCCTTTTTAAAATATATCTGCTGCCTGCTTAAATTACCAAGTAGCAAATGATATTGCGCCAATTTTTCTTCTAAGATATAGAGCAAAGCATTTAAATCAATCGGCAGGATATACTGCGTACAGGTTGATTCAAGACTTACGCCATCAGCCATCCAGCGAGATGAAAAATCCCAGCCACTTTCTGCTGCAGAGCGTAATGCCTGATACAGCACTTTTTTATTTTCGTGTGCAAATCCTTCGGCTAATTTAATATCTTCTATATAAGATTCAGGGCGTGGGCTTTTTTCTGGATCACAAAAATGATTAAGGGGTGATGTCGTTAAGGCCTGCCTTTTCTGCGCCCAAAAGTAATGCTCGGTTTCTAAGGCTTCAATATAAGGCTTTATGTAATCGACCCCAAATTTCTGGTATAACAAATCAACCAACAACACAAGCACAGGTGGCTGCGAGCGTGACTGATAATATCGACGGTTACCATTGGGGATAAGACCGATTATCTTTTGTAGAAATACAAAATTTCTCACTAAATTTTCAATCATGTCATAGCGATCATCAACAGCTAAACCCAATGCTGTAAAATATGTATCCCAATAGTAAAGCTCACGAAAACGCCCACCTGGCACGATATAAGCATAAGGCAAACCGATTTTGGTCGTTTTATCAGATAACCCAACCGATGCATCCTTACGGGTTAATAACTCCCATAAACCTTGAATATATTGATCAATATCCCCTTTTATCGCGGGGTTTGATTGCCTATTGTTCTCTGGAAGCTTAAAGTAATCCTGAAGCAGTCTCTCAAGCACATTTTTATCTAAAGTATCTAATTGATTAAATACTTTTATAATTTCATCAGCATCAACCAGTACCATGCTATCAACAAAAGTTTTAGAATCTTTAAAAATACGTGATTTCTGAACTGCTTCAAATAACTTGCCTTCAGTTTGGATCATAACTTCTCTCATCAATAATATTGATTGTTTGTCTGTCAATTAAAAGAAAATAAGGAATCAGCAGTAATACGATTAAAAAAAGCATCACGATATAAACAGAAAATGCTTTAATGCCGCCAAAATAAGTAAATAAATACCCGGTCAAAACACTACCCGTGCTCGCACCAATTGCAGAGAAGATCATAATCAAAAGGGTCACAGCACTTTGCTTATTTTTTGCTTGTGATGATAATATCGTTGAGTTTAGTGTTGGGTAAAGTGGTGCGATAAATAGACCGATGACAGGCAAAACCCACATCGCAATATAACCCAAGAAGGGATAATTGACCGCATATTCAGCCGAAAGCAATGCGAAAACCATTAAAATAATTGCAAGTATTATACTGGAGAACAGCGCAAGTTTTACATGTAAGACTTTTACAACCAGGCTAAACAATAGCCGCCCTATCGCAATCATCGCTGGTAATAGTGCTGCTAAAAGGACACTAAAGCTATGTGATACGTCTAAAACGCCTGCCTGGAAAGTAGGTAAAAAATCAATAAACCCTTGCTCGATAAAAGGATAACAAATTGTTAACAGCAAAAATAACCAGATCGCTGGTTGGACAAACAAGCTCAATGCCTTTTTATATTCCGATAAAAACTTTGGGCCTTCACTGGCAATCTGGGTCTCACCCAATTTAAGATAAAATGTGCTAACAAGCGCAATCAACCCAAATACCGCAAAAATATAAAATGTTATATACCACTTTTGCAGATAAATCATCCAGGCAAACAGACCATTTGCAATAAAAATTGCAACCATAAAGCTGCCTTCTAAAAATGAAATCATCCCGGCATGTGTATCTTTATTCTTTGTCACAAGTGAAATAGCAGCATAAATAGATATTTTTAATAACGCAAATGCAACACCAGCCATGATAAAAAAGATATAAGCACTATAAAGGGATGGGAAACTTCCCATTAACAAACAACCGATGATTTCAATAATACAACCTGCTTGAATTGCTTTTTTATAACCAAATTTCGCAATAAACGAGATCAAGATGATGGATCCAACTAATACTGATCCATCTTTAAAAGGCTGAATCCAGCCAGCGCTTTGTAAGGCAATATTTCCTGAAGTATGCAGCATTAAAATCACTACACCGATGCTATTTAACAGCATCGCAGGCAAAATAAAATTGAGTAAAAGTGGCAGCTGTTTTTTCATCCATAAAAGTCATTCGTTTTAATGTGCTAACAATTTACTGCACATGGAAAAAAATTACAATCTGAAGCATTGATTCAAAGCAAAATTCACGCTATATTTCTTGTGTGTTAAATGAAAAAAGGATCCTCAATTGGACGTTCCCCTGGAACTGATTACAAGTTTTATTACGATTACTGCATTAGAAACCATTCTTGCAATCGATAATCTTTTGTTTATTTATCTGATTACATCAAAACTGCCCAAAAACCAGCAGCGAAAGGCACAGATCATTGCTATCTCACTGGCCGCTGTTATGCGTATTGCGTGTCTTTTATTAATCAGTGTTATTATGCAGATGACGTTACCACTATTTTATATTGCTGGAAATGGTATCAGCATGAAGGATATGATATTAATTATGGGCGGCCTGTTTTTAATCTTTAAAGCAGCCCATGAGGTACTATTGATCTACAGGCCTAAATCTGCCACACAGAAGATTTATCACAATATTGGCATTGCTGTACTGCAAATTGTATTAATCGATGCTGTATTCTCCATTGATAGCGTCATTACGGCAATTGGACTGACAGAAAATACCTGGGTCATTATTGCCTCAATTATAAGCGCATGTATCTTAATGCTGATTGCCAGCAAGTATTTAATTAAGCTGACAAACTCTTTACAGTTAAAACTTATCGCTTTGGTATCACTCATCTTTATCGGTGGAATACTTGCCGCAGCAGGCATTGATATTAAAATTGATAAAACATACTTGCTGGTTGCCATTGCTTTTGCGATGATTATTTATACCTTACATAAGACGATTACAAAGCATAATGCCAGAAAGTCTTAGTAACTTCAGCTAAGCTGGTGATAATTTGTTATCGTCAATATTAATGGAGTAATCTAAATTATTTTTCCTTAGCATATCTTGCATAACAATAGTTACAAAGAAACGCTTATTCTGGCCTAAAATTTTTGCAAGCTCAATTGCTTTTCCAATTGTAACCCCTTTTCTGTCATTTTCTATATCAGATAGCCTTGTCTTGCTAATACCGAGCACTTCACTCGCAAAAGTATGTTGCGTCATATTTTCATACTCAGTTAAACGAATGTTTTTAATTAACGCGCCAAAAGTTAATGGCTGGTTAATATGCGCATCTAAAAAATCAATTGCCCTTACATTTTTACTCATATCAATCACCTTTAGTAGTTGTGTTTATTAACATCAAAAACCTCTATTATTTCAACCTCACCATTAGGTAGCTTCCGATAAAAAGCCCTGTAGGCTTTATTCAAACGTATTGATCTCTGCCCTTTGCGATGGCCTTTCAACGGCTCATCGTGATAACCTTTTGTCTGCATTACTCTTCTTAACCCAAGTTGCTCAACCTGCACTGCCCAGGTTCTTAATTTGAATACAACTTGCTGTGGCAATTTTTTTATGTTCTTCTGCACATCAGGCGTTAATTCGACGATATTTTTCATCCAATCACACAAGTTTTCAGTTAATAACTTATTATACGCCTTAAAGGCGTTATTGTCAAGAATATTATATCCGAGTGAGGCTCTACACGCATACAAACAATTTCAATCAGGCCATTTGCTTTTTACAGTCTAAGGGATTAAAGTACCATATGAAACCGCACAAAACAAATCCCAGGACATCCAAAGAGATTAACTGGCTGCGTGCTGTATTTCTAGGCTTAGATGGTGAACAAATTGAAATTAGAGGGTCTGCAAATGGATATTGATGAAATATTAAAAACTGAAGCTGGTGCTAAGGCTTTAAAAGCGAAAATGAAAGCAATGTCTGAAAAAGAAAAACAAAAACCAAACTATCAGATACTGTGGAAAAAAATTTGTGCAGCAGTGGATCATCATAATTTAAAAAAGATGTCACAAAAGCATGTAACAGAGTCTACCGAAGGTAAAAAACCAGATGAATAATCGTTGAGTTTTGCTACGAATAAGTTGCGTGATATCTTATTTTTGGGGAGTATTGAAATAA
>NZ_QLIT01000195.1 GCF_003574485.1 Facilibium subflavum | reverse complement strand
ATTCCATGACCTTCAATTTTACCATTAGCATCGAAGCCTACCTCGCCTTTAATATAACTACCATTTGCAGCATGTACTACATCGCCTTCCTCTATGGTCAGGGTTTTAAATTCATAACCTGCAACAAATTCTTCATACATATAACCCACAACAGCAGTCAATAAAAATACAGACAAATCAGCTGAGGCTGTTCCTAAGTAATAATATGCCATAGATGGCGCATTATAATAGCGATAGTAGGCTGCTTGTGCTAAAGAACCTACAACAGGGGCTACTTGTAAGCTATGCAGTAATCCATACTTTATGCTAAAAAAGTGAAAATCTCCAGTAAATACAGCTACGGGAGATGAGCTATAGACACCATAGCCATAACCTTTCATTCGTTGCCAGTAAGATTCATTTCCATAAGCAGGTAATGGAGAATCATAACCAGCTAGGTTTAAATAAAAAGCATATGGGTTAACGTCCCTTGCAAAATTCCATAAGCCACCAAAAAAGTCCTTTACTCCGTCTTTAAAAGTTTTTACTTCTAAGACCGGCGTAACACTTCCTGCCAAATCAAGCATATATGACTGAACAAATCGACCATTTTCAAAAGATGCACCAAAACTAATTAAGCTATCTAGTAAATGGTTACTCAATTTATTCTTATTCACATCAAGTACATAGTACTTAGTATGAATAGACTGCTCATTATTTGCACTTATTTGTAAACTAGCTCCCATAGGATCATATATTACTTTAGTTTTGCCATCATAGATAAGCCTTCCTTCTTCATCGTAAAATTTTGTTTCTTCACTATAGGAACGCTCTTTTATTTTATCCTTCCCCCAGCGACCTAATAAACGTATATTTTTTTCGGATACTAGATGATTATTGTGAGGATCATAGTTAAATTTAGTGAATTGATAATAATTATCGAACGATTTCTTGATATCAATTAACACTTTTGAAGAATTATTTTTCAATATAAATTCTTCCTTAAGGAATCCATCCTCACCGATACTAGGGCAAACGCTTGAGTCATTACTATGGCATTTATATCCAACAATACTGTTGCTTAAATCATAAAAATAATGCAGCTTAGTGTGATAACTGTCTTGTTTTTCAACGAAATCAATTTTATCGTCTATATAGTTAATTTTATAAATTTCTTTATCACTCCCATCATCAAAAATAACGGTTGCTACCTTATCATTTTCGTAGATTAAACCATAGTCAACTTCATTAGGAGTACTGATATTATGTAACCGATTTTGCTCGTCATAATGGTGATTTGTATTGTAGACTTTATTATTCACCCGATCTGTTAGGCTCAATCTGGTCACTAAACCAATTTTATTTAATTCATAATTTAAATAAGCTATGGTTTTGTTTAATGGTTCCAACTCCTTGATCTGGTAGATAGGATTATTTATAGTATTTCCCGTGTTTTCAACAATATAGGTACTCCCATCATCAATATAATGAATTTTTTTCATGTATAAGTCTGGTTTCCCTGCTATATTTCTATAGTAAAATGACTCCTCTAGCCTAGACTTTTGTAAGTTATCTTTATAAAAGATAGATTTTAATAAACCATCTTTTTCATAATAACGATATTCTTTTGTGTATCCTCGTTTATCTTCTACCTTAACAACTTTATTATTCTCCCAACTGTATTTATTATTTTTATCATCTACCAAAATTCTGAATTCTTTGTCGTACACATAAGTTTTTTTAGTTCCATCTAAGTCAACTTTTTTTATCGCATTTGTAATTTTATCATCATACTTAGTGTGCGTATGAGTAGACCAAACTGGCTTACTATCGTCAGAATATAGAACCAAATTTCGATCTTTCTGTAATCTAAGTTCATTTGCCTTGTCTGATTTATGCTTAGTGCCACTTGACCAAATAACTTTTTGGGAAGCATCATAAAGCACCAGCCCATTGTTCTGGACTATGGCTTTTACTGCTTTTGAACCATTTGTATGACTTGACCATAAAGGGTTTTGTAACAAATCATATAAAACTAAGTTACCGTCATGTTGCATGACAAGTTTTAATCTGTCTGTTTGCCATGATTCTCCAGCTCGTAACTGACTTCCAACTGGTAAGCTAAGTTCACTCGGGGTGATTTTATATTTTTCTTTCTCTACAGTAATAGTATCCTCATTTACTATATAAACCATTTTTTCTACTAAACGTTTTTGATTATTTAAAAACACAAATCTTTCAAACTGACTTCCATCTATATAAATATTATCTTCATAAATTAATTTATCTTCACCCTTGTAATGATACATAAGCTTTGAGATTTTTTTTGAATTAGACAGGTCACTGTTGTCCAATAAGCCGGAAAACTGACTACTAAGCGCTTGGCCTTGTTCTAGGCTGCCCACCTTGATATTGTTTGTAACAAAACTAGCTAACCGTTGATGCACACTGTCAGTTAAATCTATTTGAAAATACTCGTTGTTTTTATACTGATAAAGGTGTTTGTTTATGCTAATTGAGCTATCATTCTTTACAAGAATAATAAAATATAACTGACTCTCTTTTCTAAAAAATAGCAATAACGCTTGCTCTGATAGCTGTATTGCTGGGTTTTTCTTAAAACCTATATTTTGTTCAAAACCAGTCATCACATCATTAGAAAAGTCAAGCTTTTGATTTTCATCTGCTTGTGCTAGCGATAACAAAAAAACTGAATAGACAATACTAAAATTAAAATATTTATTCATAGCTCACCTCGCAAAAATATTATTTTGGTTTTGGTTATAGGTCATATTCTTACGGCTTTATAGCACTGTGAAATTAAACATAACAGAAACTATCTATGCTTGACTTCGGAATTCAAGACAGCACGCAATATACCTGTTTAAATAATAGTCTAAAAATGATAAAAAATCGTTAAATTTTTGTAAAACTTGTGTAAAAAACAATCTGGTGTGTGTTGCTTGTGGTACAGTAAATAAATTACCAATATGTATCTAGTTGTACTAAATTGTAATAAATAATATAGACTATTGAGCCAAGTTGATTTTCTTGTATACTAATTTATGTCAAAAATATTACTAATTTTCTTTGTTTAGTAGAGAAAGTTGTGATTAGTTTATGGAAAGTTCAAAAACTTTTCTAAAGCACTTTGCTAAAAACCTGAGGATGAAAATATGCAGTTTGGGGTAGATATTTGTAAGACAGACCTGGAAGCTAGGAGAATTCTTGTTGTCGATGACGATAAGCAAATGTTGCATTTACTTAAAAGTTTGCTTATGGAAAATGGTTTTATTGTTTTAACGGCAGAAAGCTTATCAGAAACATCAAAAATTTTAGCTGAATCTCCCCTCCCAGATCTAATTATTTTAGATTTGATGCTGCCAGATGGTAATGGTATCGATGCTTGCCAGCAAATAACTCAGCAATATCATATTCCGATCATTATGCTAACGGCCGTTGATAACGATGTGAAAAAAATTCTTTCTTATGAGCTGGGAGCCTGTCAATATATTACCAAACCTTTCAATGCTGATGTGTTAGTTGCGCAAGTTAAAAGTGTAGTAAGGCAATTATTCGTGACTGGAAAAAATAGCTTACGTAAAAGATATGTGCATTTTCAAAATTGGATTTTAGACATATATGACCGTTACCTTATTAACCCAAGCGATATCAGCATTGAACTTTCAGGTTCCGAATATGAAGTATTGACATTATTGCTTGAGAGCAATCGTAATATTGTTTCTCGCAATCAAATTACAACCAAGATCTTTAAACGTAAATATGATGGCATTGATCGCTCTGTGGACGTTATTATTGGCAGGCTGAGAAAAAAAATAGAAAAAAACACTGCGGAACCAAAAATAATCAAAACCATACATGGCTTAGGCTATATTATGTTAGTTGATATCATTTATTCAAATGACAAGGCTCGTCCTGAATTCTGCCATGAAAACAAGCACTAAAAGTCAGGTCTATTTTTGGATAGTGCCAAAGGTTTTTATAGGTTTTTTGCTTCTCAATGCAGTATTTCTTAGTGTCTCTTATCTCAACTATACCACTAATCGCTATTATCAAATGGTTCATTCTTTAACCAATGCAGTGTTAAACCTACATTACAGTTCCTTACCTTATGAATCTTTTAAGCAAAAAAAATCGGCTTATCACCATACCTGGCCTAGTTACATCAAATATAATCTATCTGCAGAACCTGCTTTTAAGAATATACTAAATCTCAATATTACAGAGCTACAAAAGCATTATCTATCAAAAACATATAGGGAGGTGCGTAAACGTGTTGAAGGAATGTTATCAAGAAAGAATAATGGTAGGCAGAAGTTATCAGTTTGTTATAGTGATTTGGGGTTTTGCGTCGATTTTTCTATTAGCGCTATTAATAGAATTTATTTGTATTTGTTGCTTATAGTTGCCTCTTTATTTATCGCTTTAATAGTACCAATATATTTTACTTATACACAAAAATTACTTAAGCCTTTTTTAAAGCTAAAATTACTTGCCGAAAAATTAGGACTAAAAGCAAAAAAACATTCATTATTTACGCCTTTTTTTATGCGGGATACTGCAAATCTAATGGTACAGGTGACTGATAAAGTAGAAAAAATGCTTAATGAAAAACTACAAACTTTATCGGCGTTATCTCATGATTTAAAAACACCATTGGCAAAGGCTAAACTATATACCCAAAATGTTATTCCTAAGACATTTCATAAGGAATTAATTACCTATTATTCGGATATGGAATATTTAATCGAACAAATCAATGTTTATAGTAGTCGGTCCTACCACATCGAAAAGCAACAAAAGGTTAACTTGGTGGAATTTGTTGACTCTATTTGCTACGAATACCAAGTCAATAATTTTAAAATTGACTTCCACTCAAGCCTAACGTGTATTGTTTTAGTACTGCAAAGGAAGTCTTTCAAAAGAGTTATTCAGAATCTAATTGATAATGCCATTAAGTATGCACATGGTGTTTCGATAACAATTTTACTTTTAGAAGCAGAGCAATCATTGTGCTTAAGGTTTGAAGATGATGGGCCAGGCGTTGATCCAAACCTTATAGAGAAGCTATGCGAACCTTTTTTCCGCATGGATCAGGCGCGAAGCCACAACTTACCAGGATCGGGCTTGGGATTATCAATTGTGAAAGATATTGTTGAGCATAATGGTGCAACGTTAACTATTTATAATAAGTCTGCAGGTGGTAGTGGTTTGGTTGTTGATATAAAGTGGAGTTTGACCAGTAAAAACACACAGGTTATTTTTTCGTAAAAATAACTGACAAAGTTAAATGCTATTTGTGAGCTTTAGGCGGCATTTTATTAGCATGTGCAGATAGTCCTGGGAGTATTGAAATAACTGTGTAAATTCTTTCATAGGTTATAATGGTTAAAACGTATAATCTAAGGACGAAAGATGAAAAACAAAGAACAAAACAAAGCATTAGATCAAGCGCTTGATCTCATTGTCGAATCAGGTGCTGATTTATCCAATCTATTTAAATCAGATGGCGTATTGAAGCAATTAACCAAAGGTCTGGTTGAACGTGCTTTACAAGGTGAACTAAAGGCGCATCTTGGTTATGACAGGCATGAACGTAGCGATTCTGCTAATGCACGTAACGGCACGGCACGAAAAAGCGTAATAACAGAAGATGGCCTATTGGAAATTGATGTGCCTCGTGATCGCTCAGGTGAATTTGATCCTGTACTTGTTCCCCAGCGAAGCACGCCGAGTGGAGGGTTGAATGA
>NZ_QLIT01000194.1 GCF_003574485.1 Facilibium subflavum | reverse complement strand
ACATCTGCAAATCCAATTTTGAATAAATAATAAAAACATAACACAACAATCAAGCAAACACAATGAAAATACACTTCCATTCATGGATGCAAACCCCAAGTGGTGTGAGTTATATTGATGGCAGATTTATCATTCACAGTTGGTATGAAGTCATTTTTAATCCATCAGTTATCCCACGCTATATTCATATGCTGATGGCAGCATATCTTAGTACCGCTTTTGTTATCCTTGGTGTTGGCGCATATTATATGATTAAGGGAATTAATAAGCAGTTCTCACAGATATGTATTAAATTTTCGCTGATTAGTATTCTGCTTTTAAGTATAGGACAAGTGTTTGTTGGTGATGATGTGGGTCTTGAAGTACACAAACATCAACCATTTAAGACAGCAGCAATTGAAGGTGTGTGGGAAACACAAAAAGGTGCACCTTTAGTACTGTTTGCCTATCCTGATGAGAATCAAGAAAAAAACTTGTTTGCCATTGAAATACCTAAACTGGCTTCTTTGATTAATACCCATAAGCTTGATGGTCAGTTGATTGGCTTGAAAACCGTTAAAAAAGAAGACAGACCATTGGTTGCTCCTGTATTTTATAGCTTTCGGATAATGGTTGGGGTTGGTTTATTAATGGTGTTAATAGGCATCATTGGTTCTATCTTAGTAGCCAAAGGTAGCATTTTAAAAGCAACGCGATTTTTAAAAGTATGCGTCCTATGCTCACCGATTGGCTTCATTGCAATCATAGCAGGTTGGTTTACTGCAGAATTTGGTCGTCAGCCATGGGTAGTATACGGTATGTTAAGAACTGAGTATGCGGTTAGTGACCTAAGCTTTATTCAAGTCGCTATATCATTGTCACTAATTATTATTGTTTACTTCGTTATATTTGGTTTCTTTTATTTTCGCTATTTCAGTCGGATTATTAAGCAAGGTCCATCAGAACCTGGAACAGAAAGAATGCCATATGCCTACTTTCAATCCGTTGAAGAAAACATATCCAAAAAAGGAGATTAATCATGGACTACCTTGGTTTAAGCTGGCTTTTGATTATTGGTTTCGGCCTTTTAATGTACGTCATACTTGATGGGTTTACACTAGGGATTGGTGTATTGCTACCGATATTTAATAGCGATGAAAAAGATATCGCTATTAGTATATTGCTACCAACATGGGATGGCAATCAAACTTGGCTGGTATTTTCACTTGCCGCATTTTATGGCATGTTTCCTATCGCATTTGCTTTTTTGTTTCCCAAAATATATCTTCCCGCAATTTTATTGGCACTGATGCTTTTGTTTAGAGGTATATGCTTTGAATTTCGCTTAAAATCAAAAAAAGGCATTAAAAATTGGGATCGCTTATTTTTTGTGTCATCATTGATTATTGCCTTTATCCACGGCTATCTAGTAGGACAACTTGTCGTTGGTTATTCAGAAGCTCACTATTTAGATGGTGTTGCATTCAAATTAACAACAGGCATTACCTTAACCATTGGTTACATGCTACTAGGCGCTTGTCGATTAATTCTAAAGACAGAAAATAATTTACTCACTAAAGCGCAAAAATCTGCCACTATACTGGCGTTGTTATTAATATTAATGATGCTTATCGTTGGTATAGAAACAATAGTTCATCACAAAATAAACCTACTATCTGGCAAGATAATTCTTTTGGCATTAATGCTTTCTTTAACTTTAGTTACATTCATTATATTATTTTTTAGCATTAGAACAGCTAAACATTATTTACCCTACTTACTCAGCGTTATTATATTTGCACTGACTTATGTCAGTATGCTCATATACATCTTTCCTTATATCGTGCCTTATGAGTTAACTTACACACAAGCAAAAGCATCAGATACTACTTTATCATTTACTCTAATACCAGCGGCTTTCATGATTCCTTTACTCTTGATTTATACCAGCTATGCTTATTACATCTTTAGAGGAAAAATGAGTGAAAAACTTAAGTATTAAATTGACGTAATTATACAAAGGAGTGCACTGTGAATAAATTACAAATAAAGTCACTTATTAAAAAAGAGAAGGTTGAAGTTAACATACTTCCTAGAAGGTCACACTATTTGGTTATGTTTAAATGTGAATCTGGTAAAAAGCATCTATATACTGCTTTTTTCACTAAGAAGCCTGTGCTATTTACAAACCTTGATCAAGTAAATACTTTTCTGAAAAAGCTTAATATTAACTGCTATCAGCTGGCTCAAAATTGCCCACATACTGAAATGATGGCCAGTAGTGATCATATGGGCTTAAATGCAACAAGAAGTACTAAAGAGTATATACAAGTTAGAATATAAACCATTCAATTCATATTCTAGCTATGAAAATCATTGAGAAGGTATTGAAAAATGCATGAATTTAAAAATATTGTTATCTTTGGTGCAACAGGCGCAATTGGATCATCATTAATCGATTTTCTCAAAGTATACTACCATCAAGCAACTATTCATGCTGTATCCCGTAACTTCAAAAATAAATTAACCGGCATTATTTATCATCAAATCAATTATTGTGATGAACCAATGATTCAGGCATTAGCTGTCGATATTTCAAAAATTATGCCTATTGATCTTGTTATTATAGCTACAGGTATGTTACATGATAATCAAATCATGCCTGAGAAATCAATCAAAGAAATATCAGCGGATAAACTCCTTAAGCTATATCAGGTTAATACGGTTTTACCTTCGCTTATTTTTAAACACTTTACACCCAAATTAAATTCTACCCAAACATCCGTTATTGCAGCTTTATCTGCACGTATTGGCAGTATCTCAGATAATAGGTTGGGGGGATGGTATAGCTATCGCGCCTCTAAAGCCGCGTTAAATATGGTTATCAAAAATGTGGCAATTGAAACGTTAAGATATAACAAAAAAGCTATCGTCGTTGGAATGCACCCAGGTACTGTTGACAGCGCTTTGTCTTATCCTTTTCAAAGAAGTGTTGATAATAATAAAATCTTCACACCTGGGCAATCTGCGCAATATCTATTAAATCAAATCAATAAGCTGACTATTGCAAACACAGGCAAAATATTTGCTTGGGATGGTCAAGAGATAGCGCCTTGATAATTACACATAGGTAAACCCCCAGCTATGCGAAATATACTCGAATTTGGTGTA
>NZ_QLIT01000193.1 GCF_003574485.1 Facilibium subflavum | reverse complement strand
AGGCCGCGATCGCCTGTTCACCCCTGAGGTAACGCTTTGGGGAGTCTTATATCAAGTGGTGGATGATGATCAACCCCAGCCAGCAGTCGTTGCTCGCGTGATTGCTGCAAAGCTTGCGAAGAGTCAAAGACCGCCTTCAGCTAACACGTCTGCCTATAGTCAATCCCGCTCAAAGTTGTCTGAAACAGGCTTAAAAACACTTGCAACGGAGGTCGCAACAAAGTTGATTAGCGATACGCCAAATTCATGGCTATGGCGGGGAAAATCACACGTCAAAATTGTTGATGGAACGACATTAAGCATGCCTGATACTTTTGAAAATCAACAGAAATACCCGCAACCAAAATCACAGCAAGCCGGCGCAGGCTTTCCTATCATGCGTGCTGTTGCGATTATTGAATATTCCAGTGGTGTTATTTTAGATTTAGCTATGGGCGCCTATCAGGGCAAGAAGACTGGAGAGCATGCACTATTTCGTCAATTAATGGAGGCTCTAAAAACCAATGATGTGCTCTTAGGTGATTGTTATTATCCTTCATATTTT
>NZ_QLIT01000192.1 GCF_003574485.1 Facilibium subflavum | reverse complement strand
TCACAGAACCTAGTTTTTTTTATAACGCCTTTGGTAAATTATTGTTAAATGCCATCATATAAAGGTTTAAAGTGTCTACGAATACAATACGCACCACCTAAAGTTAGCACACTTGATAAACATTAATTAACAAGATCAGTAATAGCCAAAAATTGAAGTTATAAAAATCTGGATACAAATTAACACAATAATCACGATAATTGGTGAAAAATCGAAACCGCTTTTTGTTACTGGAATAATGCGCCGTGCTTTTGACAACAAAGGCTCAGTCAACTGAAACAGTGCTGCTATAATAGGGTTGTACATCCCTTGAACAAACCAACTGGCGATCGCTCTTATTACAATTAACCAAATATAAAGTGTTACCATTGTTAGAATAAGCTTAATTATTGCGGCAAGCCAGACAAAATGCCATGGAATATTTGCAGCACCAACGATTAAAATGCTGGTGAAAATAAGCTGAAGCAATGTAACCAAATAAGCCAGTAAAATTGCGGCACAATCAACCCCAAAAAAGCCTGGAATAACCTTGCGCAACGGTCTTAAAAGCGGATCAGTGACCCTTATGATCAACTGACACAATGGGTTGTAAAAGTCTGCCTTTACCCACTGCAAAAAGAAACGTAATAAAACAGCATAAACAAAAATGCTAAAAATAATATCAATCAAAAATAAACCTACATTACTAAATGCGCTTGTCATATTTTCCCCCTTAAGGACAATTAATCTATTAAAACCAGTTACTTCATTTTTTCTTGATAGGCTAACGCTTTATCAAACATTTTTGACAAAGATGAAGAGCGCGCTAAATTTGCACTAATTGCCGCATCAATAGCCTCTTTAAATCCACTGTCTTCAAAAGCTTTAAGTGCTGCTGCCGTAACACCGCCTTTTGAAGTCACGTTTCGGCGCAACTGACTTATTTTTGATGTACTCTCCAGTGCCATTTTTGAGGCGCCAAATGCAGTTTGTGTTGTCAATAATGTTGCTTGCTTTTCTGTCAACCCATGCTGCATACCGGCCTCAATCATATATTCCATCATTAAAAAGAAATACGCAGGACCAGAACCAGAAATTGCAGTTACCGTATCCATCAATGACTCATTATCCAGCCAAATCACGGTTCCAGTTCGTCGTAAAATCTGCTCAGCAATTTCTTTTTGTTGTCGTGAAACTTGTTCATTGGCATATAAAGCCGTTGCACCACAACCAATTAGCGCTGGCGTATTTGGCATTGCTCTGACCATTGCAACACGCTCACCTAGCCAATATGCAAACTGTTTTATTGGCACACCTGCGGCAATAGAAATAAAAAGCTGGCCTGATTTTTTTTGCACAACAGGTTTGATTGATTGAGTCAACTCATCCATCGCCTGCGGCTTAACGGCTAATACAATCACATCTGCCTGTTGCACTGCTTCAGCTGCATCTGTACTTATATTTATTTTATAGCTTTGTTGTAGATAACAAAGTTTCTCTTGATGTCGATCAACCACTGTGATCGCACTTGGATGAATACCATCATTGACAAGTCCTGATAAAATACTTGCCGTCATATTGCCACCACCAAGAAAACAGATCTGTGCATTTACCATGAATTACTATCCTTTTTATTCTTAAACTTAATACTGTATCTTTCAACAGGCTGAGCTCTGCTCACCAAAACTTGGCAAGTGGGCAACCAAAATTTAGCCTTATAAAGGCGTATAAGCAGTTTTTATCTTGTACCCATAACGCTTTTCACGCATGATAGTCAATATAATGACATCACCTACCACTTAGCTTCATTCAGTATATGATTGTTTCAAATCATTATTTCAAAAACAAGCTATTTTTTTACACCAAATCGTGTAATTACAATAGCGCCAGCTACTGCGACCATACCACCAACAATTGCCATTATGTCTGGTTTTTCATTCAATAAAACCCATGCCATTAACAAAGTCAACACTGGCATAATATATAAAAAACTGGATGCTGCTGAAGCTTTAATATGTTTAAATGCGTAACACCATAGTCCATATGCTACTGCACCAGGGAGAATCCCCATATAAATGATTACCAAGAGATTAGAAAAATGACTGGTACTAAGCTCATGGATAGCCTTGGGCAAATAAATGCTCAATGCTAATGTGCCAAACCAAATACAATATGAAATCACCTCAATTGGATGATAGCGAGTTAAATATTTCTTTTGCATACATGAAAATATTGCGCCAGAAACAGTGGCAATATAAATCAAAATAATACCTTGGTAGCTTACAACATTTTTTTCTGCTAACACAATAACCAAGCCACCACAAAGGCTTAATATAAAACCCAATATGCCAAAATAATTAAGGCGCTCATGAAAGAAAAAAATTGCTAATAATGCGACAATCACCGGCAATTGTGAAACAATGAAATTTGCAATACCTGCGCTGACACTTATCTCGCCTTGATTTAAAAAGAGGTTATATACAAAAAAGCCCAAAAACCCTAAAATAAAAAACCCTAAAAAATCACGCAGTGTCGGCAGCTTTTTATTCTTTACCAATAAAAAAGGCACAATCATCGCAATGGAGGCGATAAAATAGCGCGCAAAGGCTAAACTTCCAGCAGAAAATTCCATCATAACATAGCGGATTCCTACAAATGCAGACGCCCAAAGCATTATTGTCAACATTAATGCCCAAAGTGCCTTTGTTGTTGCTTGCATATTAATACCGAATCCAATGAAATTGCTGCCATCATAAAACAACTGTGTTAAAATCGCCAACATAATCAAAATCTTTATCATTCTGACAACCTGATGCATACACCTTCACAAATTGTCTTTGCCTCAAGTAATCCTGGGAAAATAACAGAAGTCAGTCATATTCTGTCAACCTTCAGTATTCAGGTACTGCCGCAATCTCAGTTTTATGTTCCTGATGCAAAAGAAACCGGACTAAGCTTTATTGAAAACGCCATTTTAAAGGCAAGAAACTGCTGTCATTACACAAAGCTTTCAGCTTTGGCAGATGATTCAGGTTTAGTTGTACCAGCACTAGATGGCGCACCAGGAATTTATTCCGCACGATTTGCTGGTGAACATGGTAATCATCAAGCCAATATCGACAAACTACTAAAAGATATGTTGCAGTTTGAACCACAAAAACGTCAGGCTTATTTTGAATGCGTGATGGCGTTTATGACGCATGAAAATGACCCAAGTCCTATTATTGCGCAAGCACGTTTATATGGAGAGATCACTTACAAGCCTTCAGGTAATAAAGGCTTTGGCTATGACCCAATATTTCGTCCACAAGGTTATCAAAAAACATTGGCTGAAATTTCACCACAACAGAAAAACACAATCAGCCATCGCGGGCAAGCACTACAAAAGCTACGAAAAATACTCGCCAGTGATCACAATGATTGAAAGCAAATTTAAAAAGAGCAAAAAAAGCAAATTTTTGTTAGACTATGCCCAGATGACTTCTGATCAAGGAGATTAATTAAAAATGTTTATTGTTACAGGTGGTGCTGGATTTATTGGTGCCAATATTATCAAGGCTTTAAACGCGCAAGGTATTGATGACATTCTTGTTGTAGACAACTTAGAAAATGGTCACAAATTTACTAATCTGGTTAACTATGAAATTGCGGACTACCAGGATAAGCATGACTTTATTGAAGCTGTGATCAATGGTGATATCGACCCTTATCAAATAAAAGCAGTATTTCACCAAGGCGCATGTTCTGCAACAACGCAGTGGGATGGGAAATACATGATGCAGAATAACTATGAGTATAGTAAAATTCTCCTACACTTTTGTCTGACATACAAAATTCCTTTTATTTATGCCTCAAGTGCAGCAACTTACGGCAATCATACAACCTTTATTGAGGAACGTGCTCATGAAAGGCCCATCAATGTCTATGGTTATTCAAAATTCCAATTTGATCAATATGTCAGAAGGCAGCTACCCATGGCACAAAGCCAAGTGGTTGGGTTAAAGTATTTTAATGTTTATGGGCCACATGAAGCACATAAAGGTTCAATGGCTAGTGTTGCCTTTCATCACTATCAACAATTTAAAAAAGACAAAGTCATTAAATTGTTTGGTGCGTATGAAGGCTTTAAAGCTGGAGAGCAACTACGTGATTTTATTTATGTTGAAGATGTTGCCAAAGTCAACCTTTGGTTTTTAGATCATCCTGATATCTCAGGTATTTTCAACTGTGGCACAGGTAAAGCAGAGCCATTTAATAATATTGCAAACACTGTGTTAGATTTTTACAAAGAAGGTCAACTGCAATATATTGACTTCCCAGAGCATTTAAAAGGCCACTACCAAAGCTATACACAAGCAAATCTTGACAAGCTGCGTCAAGCAGGATGTGATATTGACTTTAAAGATGTTAAAGCTGGGGTTACAGAATATCTGCAATGGTTAGAACGTAACCCGTTACACTAAAGAGAAATGATGACTTTTTACACAACAATACGTCTTATTTATAGCACACTTTTTTTCCTGTCACTACCATTTATTGTTCTGCAAAAGCTTATTCGTAGTCGGAAAAATAAAGGTTACCGAAGCCGTTGGTCTGAGCGATTTGGTTTTGTCAAATTTCAATTGCCACAGTCCATTTGGATCCATTGTGTTTCTGTTGGTGAAAGCATTGCACTTGCGCCATTGGTAAAAAAACTGGCTAAAACACACCCTGATGAACACCTGCTTATTACGACGATGACCCCAACTGGAAGCGCTCAGGTTACCAAACTCTATCAAGGCTATGACAATATTCATCATACCTATATTCCATACGATATTCCTTTGTTTTTAAATCATTTCATCAAAAAGGTGAATCCCAAGTTATGCATTATTATGGAAACCGAACTTTGGCCTAACCTGTTAGCTTGCTGTAAAAAACGCCATATCCCGCTTATATTAACCAATGCACGTTTATCAAAAAAATCAGCAAAAGGTTATCAGAAAATCATCTTTATCACACGGCATATGCTCAATTGTATCAGCCATATTAATGCCCAAACACAAGCAGATGCACAACGTTTTATCGCACTTCATGCTGATGAGAAAAAAGTAAGCGTCACAGGCAACATCAAGTATGACTTTGAAATAGATAAACAAGTTAAACAACAAGCTGCAACACTGAAGCAAAAACTGGGTACACGCTTCACATGGGTTGCTGCAAGCACGCATCCTGGTGAAGATGAGATCATCTTAAAAGCACACCAGAAAATAAAACAACAATACCCTAATGCACTGTTAATTCTGGTTCCACGCCATCCAGAGCGCTTTGATACTGTTTTCCAATCCATTCAAGATCACCACTTCAAAGTAGCCAGACGCTCAAAAAACAATGACGAACATCTTGAAGATATTGACGTTTATCTAGGTGACACAATGGGAGAGCTTATGTGCTTTTATGCAGTAAGTGATATCGCTTTTGTCGGTGGAAGTTTCAGTAATACAGGCGGGCACAACATGTTGGAACCTGCAGCCTTATCAAAGCCAATATTATCAGGCCCATCCACATTTAACTTTACACAGGTTGCTGAGCAGTTACAGCAAAACCAAGCGCTTCTTATTGCTAGAAATTATCAGGAACTTGCTAAATACATTATCGATTTAATTCAACAACCTGAAAAACAAAAACAAATGGGAGAAAATGCCTTACGGTGTTTTAACACTAACAAAGGCGCATTAGATAAACAACTCACTATTATTGAAAAGGCGCTTTAATGAAACCAGATTGGCAAAAAAAAATACAGTCTTTTGAAAACTTTGCAGCACAATATCTAAATCAACAAACCTTTGCTTCATCGCGCCTACAAAATGCGATGGAGTATAGTTTTTTAGATGGTGGAAAACGTATTCGGGCACTGCTTTGCTATCTAAGTGGAGAGATCTTTCACACAAGCATATCCAACCAACATTTAACTGCTTTTGCAATCGAAGCCATTCATGCTTATTCTTTAATTCATGATGATTTGCCAGCAATGGATAATGATGATTTGCGACGCGGGAAACCCACCTGCCATATCCAGTTTGACGAAGCCACCGCGATTTTAGCAGGTGATGCACTGCAAAGTCTGGCTTTCCATGCATTATCATCCGTTGAAAATATCAGCCTGACCCAGCTTAAACAAACTATTACGCTTTTGGCAGATCATGCCGGAGGACAAGGCATGGTAAGTGGGCAACAGCTTGATATGGATGCCAATGGCAGGCAGCTTAATATCGAACAGTTACAACAGATTCATCGCTTAAAAACAGGTAAAATGATTACCGCCTCCGTTTTATTACCCTTTTATCTATCTGATCAATACCAAGATGATGCTATTGAACACAACCTGCAATCATTTGCCGACTGTATTGGCCTTGCGTTTCAAATAAAAGATGATATTTTGGATGTCACCGCAGATACAAAGACCTTAGGGAAGACGGCTCAAAGTGACCTTAAGCATCAAAAAGCAACTTATCCTGCATTAC
>NZ_QLIT01000191.1 GCF_003574485.1 Facilibium subflavum | reverse complement strand
AAGCAATTTGTATGCTTTAGAACCAATAAGAATGGTAACTTATATTTTGATACAATGAGGTCATTAAAAATCAGAACCTTGGTAACCGTTTCTTTTGATTCAATACGCAGTAAAACAAAATAGTTTGCAAGTGGCTATTATCGTTGTTATTCTTCTGATAAGAAGCTCTTTAAAGTTTCAGAGCGTGACGGATGTCGTAATTTACGCAAGGCTTTCGCTTCAATCTGACGAATCCGCTCACGGGTAACATCAAACTGTTTACCAACTTCTTCTAATGTATGATCGGTATTCATATCGATTCCAAAGCGCATTCGAAGTACTTTAGACTCACGCTCAGTCAACGTATTTAAAATGTCTTTGGTAACTTCTCGTAAACTCTCCCCTGTCGCACTATCTGAAGGTGATTCAGAAATAGAGTCTTCGATAAAATCCCCTAAGTTTGAATCTTCATCATCACCGATAGGTGTTTCCATGGAGATCGGCTCTTTTGCAATCTTCATGATTTTACGAATCTTATCTTCAGACATATCAATGTGCTGACAAAGCTCTTCTGGCGTTGCTTCCTTACCTGTTTCTTGCAGAATCTGACGTGAAATACGATTGAGTTTATTGATAGTTTCAATCATATGCACAGGAATACGTATTGTTCTTGCCTGGTCTGCAATTGAACGTGTGATTGCCTGACGAATCCACCATGTGGCGTAGGTTGAAAACTTATAACCACGGCGGTATTCAAACTTATCTACCGCCTTCATCAGACCAATATTACCTTCTTGGATTAAGTCTAAAAACTGCAAGCCACGGTTCGTATACTTTTTCGCAATTGAGATCACCAAACGCAAGTTTGCCTCAATCATTTCTTTTTTTGCACGACGTGCTTTAGCTTCACCAACAGAAATGCGCTTACTTGCCTCTCTTAACTCATAAATTGACATATCTGCACGATCTTCAATTAAAGCAAGCTTAACCTGTAAAGACTTTACTTCTTCTAAGACGTTCGCAATCTCTGGGTATTTGGAAACATTTTTATCCAGCCATTCTGAATCGGTCTCACGTCCTTGGAAACGGTCAACAAAATACTTTTTAGGCATTTTACCTTTCTCAACACAAAGGCGCATAATTTTGCGATCATAACCACGTATTTCTGCAACCAGTATACGAATTGCATTGATCATGCGGTTTAACTGTGTACTGGTATAGCGAAAAGATAAAAACTGTGCAGATACTTCTTTTAAAGCCGCCACATATGCTTTTGTACCAACATCCTGATCCAGTAAGTGGTTTAAGCTGTCTTCAAGCTGCTTGAATCGCTGTGCTGCCTGTTCTGGATCTGGCCCTGTGTCTTCAGAAGTATCAGAGACATTCGCGCTTGTATCATCATCGTCCTCAGCATTGTCTTCTAAGGTATCTTCTGGATTATCAAGCATAGAACCAACATCTGTTCCAGACGCATCGATGTCATCACCTTCATTATAACCAGTAATAAGATCTGAAAACCGTACAAACTGATAAACAGATGTTGTCTCTTTTTCTTCATCTTCAAGCGCATTGTATTCCTCACGTGCTGAGTCAACAAGATCTTGATAGCGACCTAAAAGCGTTTTCACAACAAACGGATACTCAGATAAGGTATTTAAAACTTCTTTTGTCCCTTCCTCGATACGTTTTGCAATCTCGATCTCACCAGATCTTGTCAAAAGGTCTACTGAACCCATTTCACGCATATACATGCGAACAGGGTCTGTTGTACGCCCAAAATCACCATCAGAAGAAAGGGCCTGAACAGCATCATCTTCTGAGGCATCATTAGCTTCGCCCTCAATTAACAATAAATCTTCTGCATCAGGTACTGACTCAAATACCTTAACACCAACATCATTAATCATCTGAACAACTTCTTCAATGCGCTCAGGATCCGTAATTTCATCAGGCAAATAATCATTTACATCCGCATAGGTCAGGTATCCTTGCTCTTTACCTAGTGATAGCAGCTCTTTGATTCGAGATAATTGTTGCTCTTTTAATGTTTGATCTGACATAAAGCTTCTCACTTTCGTATTTTTTATTTATTTTCTATTATTATTTACACTCAAGCTTTACAAACATTATTTGTTACAAGGGTAACCTTTGTATTTTCACATAACCTTCAGCCCCAACAGGATAAACTAAATATCCTTGCCCGGCGCTACGATGTGCTTTACTCACCCCAAGTACATCATAATATTTACGCTACTTACTTAAGAGTTTAGCTGCGTTTTTTGCCTTTTGTGTAAAATTTCCTGCAACCTTTGTTTCTCTGCTTTTGTTAGAACTGTGGTTTTTGCTTTATTTATAAGCTGCTCTAATTCATTGTGGCTCGCCTGAGTGATCACACGGTCTAACATCGCAATAAACTCCTCCACAACTAATGACACATCCAGATCCACAGATAAACGCACTAACTGATAAAAGTATGGTTTAAATTCTGAGTATCTTTCAGATAAAATTTGTGCCATTATTGCGGAATTTAGCCCTTTATTTTGCCTGATTATCTTTAAAGCATCAAGTAAAATAAAATGCTGTTGTGAAATACACACAAAATCAATATTGCGTACTTCAATAGCGCTTGCAATTTCAGCTGGCGCGCTTAACAAATACGCAAGCGCTTTCTCAACTAAGCTTAGCTTATCAATATTCATCTGCCAAGGTGCAAAATTTACCTGCTTTGCTTTGGTTTTTTTGATATGTAACATCTTGTGCAGTTGCGCCATTGAGATGTTTAAATGATTTGCCAGCATATGCACAATACTGCTGACATAGCTGTTTTCTGCCATATCAGCCAAAACAGTTTTTGCCTCATCTAATAACTTGGCTAAATCATCAGCATTATCCAGATCCTTGTCTTTTAATAAATGCATTAAAAAAAACTCTGCTGTATTTGGTGCACGAGTCAGTGTTTCGTTAAAGACCTCAACACCCACACGCTTCACATAAGTGTCAGGATCTTCTTTTTCCGGTAATGTCAAAAAACGCGCTCGACGATGTTGATTAAGCAATGGCAAGATAACTTCAAAAGCACGGATTGCTGCATTTTGTCCGGCCTTATCACCATCAAAACACAAAATTATTTCGCTCGTCTCACGAAATAAAATCTCTGCATGTCGCTTGGTTAAAGCAGTACCCATTGTTGCAACAGCTGATTTAATACCAGATTGGTATAGGCTAATCACATCCATATAACCTTCAACAACAATAATATGTGCAGACTTTTGAACAGATTGTTTTAATTCATATAAGCCATAAAGCTCAACCCCTTTATGAAAGACAGCTGTTTCAGGCGAGTTTAAATATTTTGGACTGTCTTTATGGTCAATAACACGACCACCAAAACCAATAACCTGACCACGGCGATTACGAATAGGGAAAATAAGTCTGCCACGAAATCGATCATATAATCGCTTTGCGTCATTCTCTATCACAAGACCTGCATCGACCAGGCATTGTGTCGTATATTGCTGTTTTAATACACTATACAAGCCTTGCCATTGATTTGGTGCATAACCCAATCCAAAGAATTTTGCGGTTTGCCCACTTAATCCGCGGGATTTGATATAGTCAATCACCACATCGCTGTTTGCATCATTTTTTAAAGAGAAACGAAAATAACGGCTTGCCGTCACAAGTGCCGCATAAATTTTTTCAACAGGCGCACCTTGATGTGCATCGTCCTTACTATTTTGTTCATAAGGTACATTTAAACCACGCAAATTTGCCAACTCTTCTACTGCATCAACAAAACTCAGCGTTTCATGAGTCGATAAAAATGTAATCACATCACCACTGGCATGACACCCAAAGCAATGATAAATTTGTTTTTGCGGGCTTACCGAAAACGAAGGGGTTTTTTCATGATGAAAAGGACAACAGGCCATAAAATTCTTGCCTGTTTTTTTTAATTTCACAAACTTGGATATAACATCAACAATATCCGTAGAGGCAACAAGTTGACGAACAAAATCATTGGGGATCTTGCCCTTCATCGCGCTTTTAAGATAGTTGTGATTTAACGATAGAACCTACTTTGCCCATATCGGCACGACCATGAAGCTCTGCTTTAATTTTATTCATGATCTTACCCATATCTTTAATAGAAGATGCACCTTCATCTAAAATTGCTTTTTGCACGATCTCAATCAGCTCATTTTCAGATAAAGGCTTAGGCAAATATGCCTGTAAGACAGCGATTTCATCAATTTCCTTTTGCGCCAGCTCATTACGTGCGGCTTTTTTAAACTGTTCAGCAGCATCATTGCGCTGCTTGATCATTTTTCCCAGGATATTGATGGCTTCATCATCTGTAATTTGAATTTTTTCGTCAATTTCTTTTTGTTTGAAAGCAGCCAATGCCATACGTATGACTGAAAGCTGAAATTTTTCTTTATTCTTCATTGCATCTTTCATATCTGCAACCAAACGTGCACTTATTTCAGACATTGCTACTTCCTAACTGTTTTATTATTAACGGCGGCGCGAATTTGGCATCGCTCTCATTGTTTGCTTAGCAGCGCGTTTGACTGCTGCAGCTTTCTTGCGCTTGCGCTCCCAAGTTGGCTTTTCATAGAATTCTCTACGACGCAGCTCAGAAACGATTCCTGCTTTTTCACATGTACGCTTAAATCGGCGTAATGCAACGTCAAACGGTTCAGTTTCTTTTACACGAACAACTGGCATATTTTCTCACCTCACTTAAATGCCATTTTTTATTTTTATTTATCTGCCTGCAAACAAGCCTTACCTTGTAAAGCCTGAAAATAGCTACAAGCAGCATATCGTAAAGCTGATCAAACCACGCATACAAAACCTTATGTGTGATATGATACAAAATAATACGAAGCATGATTCTAGCGACTTTGTGATAAAAAAGCAAAACATTTGTTCCGAATCTTTGCCTTTCTTTCACTATAACGCTATTAATTATGCAGTTTCTGAAACCCAGCCAGTTACTTCTTGCAACTTCTTACCCATCTCAGCAGGTGATTTTGTCACAGCAACGCCCGCTGCTTCAAGTGCTGCAAATTTCTCATCAGCAGTACCCTTTCCACCAGAAATAATCGCACCGGCATGTCCCATGCGCTTACCAGCAGGCGCTGTAACACCTGCAATATAAGACACAACAGGCTTTGTAACATTATGCTTGATAAATTCTGCTGCCTCTTCTTCTGCTGAACCACCGATTTCACCGACCATAATAATCGCTTCAGTCTGTGGATCCTTTTCAAACATTGCCAATGCATCAATGAAATTTGTCCCTGGAATTGGATCGCCACCGATACCAATACAGGTTGACTGACCAAAACCAAGTTCAGTTGTTTGGTTCACTGCTTCATAAGTTAATGTGCCAGAACGTGACACAATACCAACCTTCCCAGGTTTATGAATACTGCCTGGCATAATACCGATCTTACACTCACCAGGTGTAATCACACCTGGACAGTTAGGGCCGATCAAACGAGAGCCAGAGCGTTCAACATACACTTTAGTTTCCAACATATCCATCACTGGAATACCTTCGGTAATACAAACGATTAATTTAATACCCGCATCAGCCGCTTCAATGATCGAGTCTTTGCAAAATGGTGCTGGCACATAAATAACAGTAGCATCAGGCTTTACTGCATCTACTGCTTCTTTAACCGTATTAAAAACAGGCAGACCCAAGTGCGTCGTACCACCCTTGCCAGGGGTCACACCACCGACCATATTGGTTCCATAGGCAATTGCCTGCTCAGAATGGAAGGTGCCTTGCTTTCCTGTAAAGCCTTGGCAAATAACTCTTGTGTTCTTATTAACTAATACGCTCATGACTTACCTCTTCAACCGCTTCAATGATTTTTTTCGCCCCATCTGTAAACCCTTCAGCGGCAATAATATTTAAACCACTTTCTTTTAATTTTTGCGCGCCTAACTCAGCATTTGTTCCAGCGAGTCGAACAACCACAGGCACTTTAACACCTACTTCTTCAACAGCGGCCATAATACCTTCTGCAATCATATCACAACGAACGATACCACCGAAAATATTGACAAAAACGCCTTTAACATTTGTATCAGAAAGAATGATTTTAAAGGCCTCAGCAACACGTTCTTTTGTCGCACCACCGCCAACATCTAAAAAGTTTGCCGGGCGCCCGCCATGAAGTTTTACAATATCCATTGTTGCCATTGCAAGCCCTGCACCATTAACCATACAGCCAATATCACCATCCAATGCCACATAGTTCAAATCCCATTCGGCAGCACGTGCTTCACGCTCATCTTCTTGAGAAAGATCGCGCCATTGTGCAAGCTGTGGCTGACGATAAAGTGCATTCCCATCAACAGAAACTTTTGCATCTAAACAATGAAGATTACCTTCTTCTGTAATGACCAATGGGTTAATTTCCAACAACTCAAGGTCTCTTTCTTGAAACATCTTTGCTAAACCTAAAAAGATTTTAACAAACTGTTTTATCTGATCACCTTCCAAGCCAAGTTTAAATGCAATATTACGCGCCTGGTAAGGCTGCGCACCAACAACTGGATCAATAATTTCTTTAAAGATTTTCTCAGGTGTTTGCGCTGCTACTTCTTCAATTTCCACGCCACCTTCAGTTGAAGCCATAAAAATAATACGACGGGTGCTGCGATCAACAACCGCGCTTAGATATAATTCCTTGGCAATATCAGTGCAACTTTCGATAAGAATCTTGCTAACTGGTTGGCCTTTTTCGTCTGTTTGGAATGTCACCAAACGAGATCCCATCATGTTTTTAACAAAATCTGCAATATCATCCTTGCTTGACACAAGCTTAACACCACCGGCTTTACCTCGGCCACCGGCATGTACCTGCGCTTTTACAACCCAAGTATCACCACCTATTTTGTCAACGGCAACCAATGCTTCTTCAACGCTTTCTACGGCATACCCTTTAGAAACGGGCAAACCATATTCTGCAAAAAGCTGCTTTGCTTGATATTCATGTAAATTCATATCTTTCTCACTATTTGCTTTATTTTCATTTTGAACAAAGTACTTGCACTTAAAAGCCAGCGCAAAACACCGGCAAGTATATCTTATATTCATCCAACCGTTAAGGGCCAGTTGCAAGTTTTTCACAGGAATTTAAATAAAATGAACAAAAAATGGCAATACACTTAAATATAAATGCATTGCCATTATTGACTTAGGATTGATTGATCGTATAAGAATTATCTCAATGGAACTGGAACGCTTGTTTCAACACGCTGGTTGATCGCCTGGTTTTCTTTGGTGGTATTTGGCACAAGTGGTCTTGTATAACCAAAACCGACCACGTCAATGTCACTGGCATCAACGTTTTGAGAAACAAGGTATGATTTAACTGCTTGCGCTCGTTTAACAGAAAGCTTATGGTTGTAGGCTGCATAAGCAGGTCCTGTTTTTCCTTGTGATGCATAGCCTCTTAGCTCAATTTTCTTAATGTTATACTGCTGCATAAATGCTAAAAGATCATCAATGGCTTTTTTCGCTTTGCTATCAAGTGCGTAGCTGTCATAAGCAAATTTCGCATCCAGATGCATTGTCACTTTATCACCATTAACCGTATAACAACCAATTGATTCACGGGTGACAGCAGGGGTGCTTGTTTGACACTCCATCACATTACTAGGCAATACATATTTTTGATGATAATGATCTTCTCTTTGTGCTTGATCAGATGACATTGCCGTATCAACACCGCTTAAATCATGTCCTTGTCCGCCAAAATAAAGACCAAGACCAATGGTAATCATGCTGCCATTTGGCGTTTTAGAGCCAAACGACTGTAAGTAGCGATAATTTAATGATGCATAAGCGTTTGATGCCAATTCATATTTCACACCAGCACCAGCATCCACACCAAATGCATTGGTTGTTAAGTGCATATAACCACCACCTAAAGCAACATAAGGTGTCAGTTTGGAACTGTTTGGTAAATTCCAGATACCTTCTGCTAATGCAGTTGTCTGGTCATTGGTTAGATAACTTAAGTTTAATTGCGCTGAAAGGTTTTTATTAAAAGCATAGCCAGCCGTACCACTAACAGCAGGCCCTGTCTGGCTATAACTGTGGTTAAAGTATCCACCCACACCAAGCTCACCATATACTTCATGGCTGTGCTCAGCCGCAAAAGCACCTGAACATAAAGCTGCAGCTAACACCCCTGCAATGAGTTTTTTCTTCATAAGTTCACATCCTTAATGTTAATTAAAAACTTCTACCTAGCTAATATAACCAAAAATATAGCGTATCAAAAGCTATTTATTTAATCAATCTGGAATAAGTTTAATCTTGTTTTATGCATTTATCTGCGATTTAATAGCAAAAACATTAATTATTTTTCAAAAAACGGATTATTTATGACATTGATTGCCGATCGTATTAAACAATTGCGCCAACGTATGCAACAGCACCAGTATGATTTTTACTTAGTACCTTCCAGTGATGCACACAACAGTGAATATGTCCCCAATCACTGGCAACGCCGTGCTTGGATATCCGGCTTTGATGGCAGCGCCGGTGAGGCCTTGATTGGACTTAATTCAGCGTATCTTTGGACCGATGGCCGTTATTTTTTACAAGCAGAAAACCAGCTGGATTCAAGTATTTATACCCTGCAAAAACAAAGCGGTTTTACCTTGGAGCTTGAACAATGGCTTAAGGAAAATGCCAAAGGCAAAACGCTTGGCATTGATCCAACAACAATCCCAATTAAGCGTGCGCAAGATATTCACACTATCATGGAAGAAATTCATGGTCATTGTGTATTTGAACCAACCAACCTTGTTGATCTGTCTAAAAAAGACCTAAATGATTTTACATCAAAGACAACAACGACGATTACAATACAACCGCAAAAATACACAGGGCTTCAAGCACAAGAAAAGTGCGCGCAAATTCGCCAAAAAATGGCTAAGGAAAATATCGACACACTTGTATTAACCGTACTTGATGAAATTGCCTGGCTATTGAATATCCGCGGAAACGACATCCCGTTTAACCCGCTGGTGATTGGCTATGTTTTATTGACACAAGATAAATGCACTTTTTTTGTTAATCCTGATAAGCTTGATAACACCATAAAGGATTATTTTCTGTCACAAAAAATCATAACAAAGCCTTATAACCACTTTCAAGAAGCACTCAAACAATGCCAGGGGAAAGTATGGATTGATGATAAAACAGCAAACTACTGGATTTTACAACAACTACCAAAAGAAGCACAAACCTATTTTGCGCCATCTCCAGTCATCTTGCCTAAAGCCTGTAAAAATATCACTGAACTTGATGGTGCTAAACTTGCACACAAAAAAGATGCGGTGGCAATGATCAGTTTCATACACTGGCTTTACAATAACTGGCAAAATGGATTAGATGAGATAAAAGCACAAGAAAAACTTGAACAATTTCGCCAAAAGCAAAAACATTTTAAAGGCCCAAGCTTTGATACCATTAGTGGCTTTGGCAGCAATGGTGCAGTAATCCACTACCGTGCCACCACAAAAACCAATAAAAAAATTGATGACAGGAGCCTATATCTTCTAGATTCTGGCGGTCAATACTTAGAAGGTACAACAGATATTACCAGAACCTTTCATTTAGGTACACCAACTACTGAGCAAAAATACCTTTATACCTTAGTATTAAAAGGTCATCTAGCCATACAAAATGCACACTTCCCTGAAGGTACACGTGGCGAGCAATTAGATACATTAGCACGCTATGCATTATGGCAGAACCATGCAAACTATGCCCATGGCACAGGTCATGGTGTGGGGAGTTTTCTGTGTGTACATGAAGGGCCACAACGTATATCCCCTGCTTTTAGCAATCAAGCATTACAACCTGGCATGATTTTAAGTAATGAGCCTGGCGTCTACCTTGACGGGCAATTTGGTATCCGTATTGAAAACCTATGCTTTGTTAAACCGGCAAAAGAGCAGAATTATCAGCAATTCGGGCAGTTTTACTGTTTTGAGGACTTAACGCTTGTGCCTTACGCTTGTAACCTAATAGAATTGCAATTACTGACAAATACTGAGATCACGCAAATTAATGCTTATCATCAGCGCGTTTATAAAGAGCTTTCATCGATGATTGTCGATGAAGCAGTCAAACACTGGCTTTCAATTCAAACCAGGCCATTATAACTTACAAAGCATAAGGCAGCATGGTTTTATTTATGAAATAACTGATATCCCACAGGGTTATCAGGGCATTGCTGCCAACCACACTCAGCAAAAGTTGAGATCAAATTAATCGCCACCACAATAAGCAATATTATAAATGCGATATGTGTAAAGGCGCGTACTTTTTTGCTTTTTGCTTCACTTATCTCCTGTCGATCCGTTTTTAACTCATACTGCCGTGGAAAGCTCATCACAATCGCAATATAAATAATGGCAACACAGCATAAAATAAATACCCAGGTATACATGTGGTAACCTAATACTGCTGAACCATACCCGCCTGTTGAAGTAATATGCAGCGCTATTTGTCGCAATGAAACAAATGCCGTTAAAATTGCCGACAATAAAGACAGGCTATAATGTGATGGCTGGACATGATAGCGAATGTTTAATAAGAAACCAAACGCAATACCCAAAAGACCCAAGCGTTGCAACAAACATAAAGGACATGGGATTTCACCTAAAATAAACTGAAAATATAGTGCAACTAAAATAATAAAACACACACCAAGGATTTCTATTGCATTAAGAAATTTTACAAAAGCACGGATTTTTCTTCTTTCCATGACTGATCTCCCGCTTATAGGTTTAAGTTAAGATGATCGGTCGCATGATGCAAGAACACAACTGCCATCACAATTAAAAAAAGACTAAACACAATAATGCCCAGCCTTCTGTTAAACCACGCCGATATCACGGCAATAAAAAAAACAATAAACGTCAATAATATTCCTGGCATTTTAAACTCCTTATCAAATGAACATGGTGTTACTTCGCTACCAAGTATAGACGAACCTAATGCTAGTCGGTATATTTTTTAATTTTTAAATTTACGCAAATGGATAGCTTACAAGGTAATTGACGTTTTTCTGTCAGCAGATAGCGCTAACAAAGGCAAACATGATAGAAAAATAAAATATATAATGCCTGATATAAAAAAAGCGCATAATTGCGCCTTTAAAAATTATAACTGAAATTTAAATTAGAGCCTTTTAAAACTAGGCTTTTGGTATGTAATATTACGCTGTTTCAATTGAAACGAATTGACGGTTCATCTTACCACCAATCTTAAACTTCACGTGACCATCAGCTGTTGCATATAATGTATGATCGCGACCACAACCAACATTTTTACCAGCATGAAATTTTGTGCCACGTTGACGCACAATGATGCTGCCAGCTTTAACAAACTCGCCACCAAAACGTTTAACACCTAAATACTTAGGATTCGAATCGCGGCCGTTACGGGTACTACCACCTGCTTTCTTATGAGCCATTTTATTCTCCTTAGATTAACCTTGAATCGCTGTAACTTTAACCGCTGTATAGTACTGACGGTGACCTTGACGTTTCATGCTGTGCTTACGACGACGAAACTTAATAATACGAATTTTTTCACCACGGCCTTGCTCAACAACTTCAGCAACAACCTTAGCACCCTCAACTGTAGGGCTGCCAATTTTAACTTCTTCACCATTTTGAAGCATTAAAACATGGTCAAACTCAATACTTTCACCAATGCCTTTTTCGATCTTTTCCAGCTTAACAACAGCACCTTCTTTTACCTTGTACTGCTTGCCGCCACTTTTAATAATTGCAAACATAATATAAGCTCCGCTTAAGTTTTCATCGCTCAAACTAATGGATAAACCATTGTTTGGCTTTTTGTTATCTACCTGCCTTTTACCATCAAATATATAAAAAGCCTGACGATAGTAGCGCTTTTTTGATGTTTTTTCAAGTACCAAGAACAACAATGTTAGGAATAAATATTGTGTTTTGTATTGAACAACAATCATTTTTCTCTAGAATAAAACAAGTGGCGCCATTGAATGCCCACCATGATGGAACAAACCGTTTTGTTCACGGTAAACTAACAGGAGATAACACATGTCCAAGGATATCGATCAATTTGTCAATGAAGTCATGAACAATCCACAATTAATCGAATCAATCCAATCCAGAACCGTTGGATTAAAAGAGCTTGTGGAGTTTGCAAATTCACGTGGTTATTCTTTTACAGAAAACGAAGCCGTCGCCTATTTAAAGAATGCAGGCGTTCAAGAAAAACTCAAAGAAAAGGCGCTATCAGGGGCAGCAGCCAGCAGTGGTGTCACACAAACAAACTCCGTGCAAACTGCAGAGACGGTGACAACGGAAGTCACCCAGGTTGAGACAACACAAACAGGGGTTGCTGAGACATCTGTCTTTGTCGCAGCTGAAGCCGTGCTTTTTGCAACATAATCTCCCGCTTCTTATATAAATAATACAGTGGATCTGACAGCTAAGGCTTATTGCCTTTGATGTTTTTTCTGCCTACAAATCACATCGAATTTTCAAGTGTTTTTGTTGACCGAAAAGGAGCGCACGTGGACACAGCACTACCCATTGAATATCATCATAAAGCCTATATGGAGTCTATTCCTAAAGACAAACTTAAGCGCCTGGCACATATTAAACGATTTGCTGAATTACTCGTGGGAGATCCTGATTTTCGCCAAGATCTACAAGAAAACCATCAAAATACGCATATTGTTGCTCAGAAATATCATTTAGAAATCAATATTGATCATTTACGCTCATTCTGGCATCGCGCTTACATGCCAAAACGAAGAAGTAAAGAGGAATATCTTCACTCACCATTGACGGTTGAGTGGGATATACATCTAAAGAACATTCGCGATCACCGTGATCGCATGAAAACACAAAATAACATTGCATCAAAAAATGAAGCTTTTCAGTTATGGCGAACTCGACAGCTTCTGCGATGTGATGATACTTTAGCGGCAAGTGCGCAAGGCATCACCCACCCAAGCTTTGCCTTTGAGCTATCAGAAGGCTGCACGGTTGGTTGCTGGTTTTGTGGGATTGCTGCTGATAAATTCAAAGGCTATTTTGCCTACACCAAGGACAATCAAAAGCTTTGGCAGGATATGCTGTATACGCTTGTTAATATATTTGGTGTAGACACGGTCAAAACGGCCTTTTGTTATTGGGCAACAGACCCAAGTGACAATCCTGATTATGCTAGTTTTATTGCGGATTTTCATCATATTACTAACTTTCTGCCACAAACCACAACAGCAAGACCAGTCAAAGATATTGCCTGGACACGGAAAATTTTATCGCTTTATGAGCGTTATAAGTGTGTGTTTAATCGCTTTTCCATCACAACCTTAAGTCAGCTTAAAGCCGTTCACAAAAATTTTACTGCCGAAGAACTCATTGGCACGGAACTTGTCATGCAGCATAAACAGGCACTCTCCAGCTCATGTGGCAAATCACCATCAGGGCGCGTATTACAAAATATTGCCAAGCTTAAAGCAGCAGGAAAGGATATAGATAAAATAAAAAATGATTTAAAACTTAACGATGAACATACGACGATTGCCTGTGTCAGTGGGTTTTTAATCAACCCTTTGACGAAGACTATCAAACTTGTCTCCCCTAGAGCTTCGGGGCTTACATACCCGCTTGGCTATAAGGTTCATGAAATTAAAACATTTACATCAATTGAAAGCTTTAGAGAAAGCATTTACCAGTTGATTGAGCAACATATGCCAACTCACATGCCTAATCATTATCGTATTGCCTTTAATAAAGGGATTAAAGGACAGCTATTAAATAGTGGTTTTCAGCTGATAGCACAATTAAGAACGCTAAATATCAACAGCTATACGGACGCAGAAAAAATAGGCCAATACTTATTATCTGAGCACAATAAAAACAAGCCGTATAAACTTGCACTTAAAGAGCTTATACAATCAGGCTGCAATATTTTTTCTGCCTGTGATATTTTACAATCCCTTTACCAATATGGTGTCTTTGAAGATGAGTGATCTTAGCAGTCAATCCGGTAAAAAAGAGATCAAGACACTACAGCTAATCTATTATCGACACTGGATTGTTTTAAGTATTATTTTTTTTATTATTCTTGGCACACTGCTTTGGTCTATCTTTGGTAAAATCGGCGTGCAAGCGACAGGCCAAGGCATTATTTTACCTGATAATAAAGGTATATATGCAATAAGCAGCCAAGGTGCTGGGATTATTCAGGAAGTTAAGATTCGCACCGGAGAAGATGTAAAAAAAGGCGAGGTTATCGCTGTTGTTGATCAGACAAAACTGGCGGTTCAATTAAAACAACAACGTCAATATATCGCTATTTTAGAGAAGAACTACCAAAGCATTCAAGCCCTGACACATAAACATTTAGGGCTTATTAATAATTTGTATCTTGAAAAAAATGTGCTGCTTAATGACTATAAAAAAAGCTACTCACAATACCTGGACTATCTTGATCAATTAACACAAGGCGAAAAAGCACTGGCAAAAAAAGGCTATATCTCAGAAGTTCAGTATCAACAGCTAAAACAAAACACAGCGAAGCTGTCTTTACAATTAAAGCAATATCTGTCAACTAAAACACAAAATGATATTGAGCGAAACACCGCCTATTTACAAATCGAGCAGACATTAACCTCTTTACAAGAACAAATTGATGAGGAAAAAGCACAACTTGCGATTCAAGAAAGTAATTTTCAGCAATATAAATATATTACCAGCAGCAAAGATGGTACGGTTTTAAGTGTTGACATTGCCCCTGGGCAATATATTGCTACAGGCAGCATTGCAGCGACAATTGCCACAGGTAAATTCAGTGCGGATCATTTTGTTGCCTTTTTCGATCCACTTACTTATAGCCGACTTGTTAAATCAGGCATGAGTGCTTATGTTGTTCCTTCATTCTTAAGCGAATATCAATATGGCTCAATTAAAGGAAAAATTATTGAGATTGATCGCTTTCCACAATCAACAAATGCAATCAATGCAATTGTCAATAACAGTGCACTTACTCAGTTTGTGTCAAACAACAATCAACCCATGTTAATGGCACAGGTAAAGCTTTCGATGAACAAGGCCACTCCTTCTGGCTACGCCTGGACCTCTCATCAAGGCCCACCTTATGCAATCCCTGTGGGTACGATCTGCGATATTAAAATTATTGTTGAGTATCGCCGTCCTATCAGTTTTGTTCTGCCGTTTATCCGTAAAGCCATTGGAGTCGACGAATAATGCCTGGCATATGCAAAACCCCAATCAATATTCAATATGAAGTGGCCGATTGTGGTGTTGCCTGTTTGGCCATTATCCTTGAGTATTATCACGCTTACCCTGATTACAACACCTTAAAGAAAACCTGTGATCCTGGCACACGCGGGCTTTCTTATGAAGAGCTGATTCAAACAGCCTCAGAATATGGACTTGTTGGCAAAAAACAAATCTATACCGTTGAAACGATTAAAAATACGCACACACCTATTATTATTTTGATGGATAATCAGCACTATATGGTATATGAAGGAATCAAGGGAAAAAAAGTATATCTTAATGACCCCGTACAAGGGCGTATCATTTATCATATTAAGGATTTCCAGCAGCATTTCTCCTGTGTTGGATTGCCGTTAACACCCGGAGATACATTTCAAAAAACACCAAAACCCCATATCGTATGGCAGGCATTTAAAAGCTATGGTGAGTCTAGTTTCTCCAGCTATTTTTATATTGGTGCTTTTTTTCTGTTATCAACGATTCCTGCGATTATTTCTGCCAACTACAGTAATATCTTCATTGATTACTACTTGCTGGAACACCAAAAGAATATTATGGTGCCTTTTTTGTGTTTTATTCTTGTGTTTATCACTTTACAAGTAACGATTGAAGCCTGTCAGCACTTTATGATGAAAAAACTACAAATCATCATCAATGCTGGTGTTAACAGCCGATACCTTATCCATTTGTTTTCGCTTCCTTATCTTTTTTTCTCAAAAAGGCCAACCGGTGATTTAATTAATATTATCCAGTCAAATACAGAACTTGCATTTCAATTATCAGGACGGTTATTTTTAAATATTCTGGCTTTTTTTCAAAGCCTGATTTTTCTACTTGTTATGTTTGGTTATAGCGTTCCTTTAACCATTGTTGTCTTAGTAGCGATTATCTTATCTTTTTTGATCTCTTATTTTCTTAAAGATACATTATTAGTCCTGCATACAAAACTGCGTAATCAGCAAGGGATATATTATGCCGTGAGCATGTATTTTATTCAGCTGCTAGAAACGATTAAAGCCTCAGGCAAGGATCCCTTCTTTTTTATGATGTGGCTTAATGCATTTACGGATGTCCAAAATACCAAGCAGCGACTTGGCTTATATAAGACTATTGTCTCACATGTATCACTTTTTTTTGTCTCAATTACCGCCGTGGTTATTACCTGCCTTGGCTGTTATTTAATTATTAAAGGCCAACTTTCTGTCGGCCAGTTAATGGCATTTATGATTTTGGCAGGACTTTTACACAAACCAACCCAGGCCATTGCCAATTATTACTCCTTGCTGATTGCAACCTCCGTAAACATCAAGCGAAAACAGGCCGTCACCAGTCAAATCATGCGACAAGATCAATCAAAAACTAATTTTCTTTCTCAAAAAGCCTATGAAACAGCCAAAGAAAATTTTCAAGGCAGTATTTCTATTAAGGATTTACACTTTCGCTACAACCAAAAAAGCAATGAAATTCTCACCGGCATCAATCTTAATATTGCTTCACACGAGAAAATTGCCATTATTGGTAACAGTGGCTGTGGAAAAAGCACTTTATTAAATTTAATCAGTGGTATTTTGCCACCCACACAAGGGCAAATCGATATCAATGAAATCAATTTAATGCAATATGCACCAGGTCAACGAGAAAAACTGATTCTTAAAGTGGCAAAACAAACACGTCTTATCAATGGCAGTATTCGGGAGAACATGTGTTTTGGATCCTATTATAGCAATGAAGCTATCTTTCAGGCGCTGGCGGCTGTTGGTATTGCTGATGACATCAAATATCTAAAAGCAGGGATTAATCATTATTTATCTTCAAGTCAATCTACATTAAGCCTTGGGCAGATTAAACTGATTGATATTGCCACTGCAGTGATGAGAAAACCTGATATCCTGCTCTTAGATGAGCCCTTAGATGCTTTGGATAGTACACTTGAACATAAATTGATGGAAAGCCTATGCCAGCTTCAACATACGGTTATCATCATTACTCATCGCATGCATTATTTAGATTTATTCGACAAAGTAGTATGGATAAGATCAGGCCAGATTTCAGCTTTTGCGCCACACCAAAAACTGATGGAAGAAAACACGGACTATCGCACCTTCATTAAAGCAGGAGCCGTATAAATGTCGATTGAAATTGCACAGCAGGAAAAACAAATTTTCTCAACAAGTCAGCGGAAATTTTATTCAAATCAACTAACAGAATTAGCACGCTGTTTGGAAATTTCCTGCCGTTTTTTTGGTTTGCAATACGACAAAAACGGTGTCAAACAATTTCCAGCCAATACACCTTTATCATCACAAATTACCACCGCTGTTAAACAACAATCGTTGCAATATGTAAAACGCGCTGTAGATCGCATTGATATCAACAACCTGGCATGTCCTTATATACTTATCCATAAGAAAACACAAAAAATTGCCCTTTTAATTCCTAAATCCCAAGGACGCGCCTTATTGTATTTATCTGATCAAAAATCCTTTCAAAAAATTGATCAATTATCCAAAACGGATTGGGAAGATAGTGGATATGAACTCCTGCCGCATTATCAACAATCAGCGCTTTCTTTAAAAAAGCTGCTTTTTTGGTGTTTGTTGCAGGGTAATACAAGCGCCTTGATCATGTATTGTCTAATGAGCCTGGTTATTGCTGTGATGACAATGGTACCACCCATTGCAACAGGCTATTTGATTAACAATGTAATTGGCGTTGCCGATACAACTGTTATTATTAGCATTGCTGCGATTTTACTTATTTTTGCCTTAGGCGCCTTTGGCCTGTTTTTATTGCGAAACATTTTATTAATCCGTTTTCACACAACCAAACGTTATATCATGTTATCAGGTCTTGTTGGCCGCTTTTTCGCAATTCCGTTAAGTTTTTTTCAAAAACAATCAAGTGGCCAGGCACAACAGATATTAAATGTTTTTAGCGCACTTATTGATCATGCCATTAATTTTGCCACAAGCCTTGGTGCACATATTATTTTCATCTGTGTTGGTTTTGCTGCCATGTTTTACTTTTTTTGGCAGATTGCATTAGCGCAGCTTGTGTTCATTCTTATTTTTTCTGTGATTATTCTTCTTTTTTCCTGGCTGAGAAAAAAACCACTTTGGCTTAGTATACAAGCACAAGGCAAAAGCCTTGATATCTGTTTTCAATATATCAATGCGATCGAGAAACTCTTGACCCTGCAAAAAACGGACATGGCAAGCCAGATATGTCAACAAAGTGTTCTTGATTATATATTTGCCGATTTTAGTAGTTATTTATACGACGTCTATAAAACGATCTTCACTTTAATCTTACAAGGCTTATCTGTATTTATCACTTTTATTTTGGTTTATCTGCTTTATGGCGAATCTGTAAACCTTGGTGCTTTAATCAGTTTTCTAGGGATTACCGCAATTTTTATTGGTTACTGTCTGGCACTACTTGGACTCATCAGTAATTATTATGCCATGCAAATTCAATACAAAAAAGTCAACCAGATATTCCTTTTAGATATTCCTGAGCATTTCGGTGTAACAACATTAGATGTAGCTGGTGAGATTATCATGAATGATATATCGTTTTCCTATACAAAGGAAAGTAATACATTAAATGCTATTACACTGCATATTAAAAAAGGACAGAAAGTTGCGATCTTAGGCAAGTCAGGCTGTGGCAAGTCAACGCTTTTAAAATTAATTATTGGCTTATTATATGCTGATAAAGGTGACATCCTTATCGATAATAACCCAATAAGTACACTTGATTTAGCAGACTTTTGTTTACAGGTTGCTTTTTTCTCACAAAAAGACCAACTTTTTAATGGCAGCTTAAAAGATAACATCACCTTAGGAGAAGAATACCCGGATGAGCAGATCTGGCAAGCCTTAAGCTTTGCTGAATGTGACAACATTATTGAGAAGCTTCCCATGAAGTTAAGCAGCATTGTCTCTGAAAATGTCTCAAGCTTTTCTGATGGTGAAGAAAAGCGCTTATTACTTGCCAGATGCATGGTAAAGCAGCCTAAAATGCTAATTCTAGATGAAGTACTTAATGGCCTTGATCCAGAAACTGCTCAAAAAATCATGACGAAACTCACAAGCCTGGATATCACATGTATTTTGGCAACACACAATGTTGAAGGTCTATCAAAACTTGATTATATCTATTACCTTGATAAAGGGAATATTATTGAGCAAGGTGACTTTGAAACACTGATGCAGCAAAAGGGATCATTTTATCAAAAGGCAATGAATCAAGGAGATAGTGATGACTAACCTGCTTTCTTTGACCCCATACCAAAAATATTTCTATCTGGCCTGGCAGCTTGATCCCAAAAGTCCAATGTATAATGAATCGGTTTCATTTAAACTCAATAAAAAGCCCAATATCAATAAACTCACCAAGGCGCTTGAGTATTTTCTTGATACGCATCAAATCGCACAAATGCGCTATGATCCAATAAAACATAAACTCACAAGATGTCCTTTTTCAATCAATGCTTACTTTCATCAGCTATCTGCCACAAAAGATACTGCCTCTAAACAGATTAACATACTCACAGAAAAGCCTTTTGATTTACACCATGGACCATGTATCCAATTTTATCTATTTAGCCTTAAACAGCACTGGTATTTTGTTGTCTGCGCACATCACATCATCTGTGATGCCATAAGTGCAAGAGTCATGATTTGTGATATTGCAAATAGATATAATGCACAATCAAAAATCAAAATAGCACCGCTGCCCTATCATCGTTACCAGGATGCTGTAACGATAACTTATCATCAATACCTAAGTAATTATGATCAATCAAAACAGTATTGGCAGCATTATTTATGTCAAGCGCACTTATTCACCCCGCTTTCTCATCAGTGCCTCAATAGTCGTAGCGAGACCGATTTTGTTGATTTTAAGCTAAACAGACAAATGGTTCAAACGCTTGCCAGGAAATACCGCACAACAGCTTTTATCTTACTAACAGGCTGCTATGGCTTTTTATTATCTCGCTATATGCAACAACAAAAGCTTATGCTAAGTTACCCTGTGAATATCCGGAATAAAGACTGCTCACATGCTATTGGTTGCTTTATAAATAATATTCCTTTAAAAATAGATCTCTATAAAAACAATACTTTTTCTGATTTAATTCAAACACTTAACGTTGATCGAAAAAAAAGCAAAGCATATTGGCATTTTCCTGCCTTTGAGATTTTCAATGATCACAAAAAGCAACGCAATCAATCTACTGCTGGTCATAACTATATAAACATTGGTATTTCTCAAACAAATTTAAATACAACTGCATTTAATCTTTGTGATATACAAACCAGCTGTGTTGATACGGCCTCTTCTACGCGTGCACATTACGATCTATTACTTTTATTTGATGAGCAACCACAGCAACCTATTAAATTTCGTTTGAAATTCAATAATACCTTTCTAGGGAAAATATTTATTGAAAATTTCATCACACAATTTCATCAATTGACCCATCATCTTTTAAAGAATGACATAAACCTTATCACTTATCAGATTCTCACCCCCAAACAATACCATCAAGTGATATATGCTTTTAATCAGACTGATAAAACACGTTTTGCTGATTCAATTGTTTCTCTTTTTATCTCACAGGCAGAAAAAACGCCCAATCACATTGGCCTCTTAGCGAATACTAACAAATTATCCTACCAAACGCTGATTGCTCGAATTACATGTCTGTCACAAAGGCTTGCCTCTTTTACACAAAAACCTATTGCTGTCTATATGCCCAACGATCTTGATTTTTATATCAGCTTTTGGGCAATACTTTTTGTTGATGGTATTTATTTACCATTAGATTTACGTCATCCAGCACAAAGGCTATATAGCTTGTTGCAAAAGGCAAACTGTAATACGGTGATTACCACCAAAAAACGAGCACCTTTCTTGTCTCATATCAATGAACTAACCTTGATTATTCTGGATGATGAAATCTCTCATGAAAATCACACATCCACAATACATTTACCCACAGCCTATTCCATGGCATATGTGCTTTTTACCTCAGGAACAACAGGCCAACCAAAAGGTGTGTTAGTTTCACATACGGCTTTATCAAACCGTATTACCTGGATGCAAAAAATATTTCAGTTAACCAATGAAGATGTCGTATTACAAAAGACAACACCTTGTTTTGATGTCTCGCTTTGGGAGATGATCTGGCCTGTTTGCTATGGTGCCAGGATTGTTATTCCTGATGCAGATAGTTGTCATGATTTTCAAAGGCTCTATCAAGTGATGGTGCAAGAAAATACAACGATTATTCATTTTGTTCCTTCAATGCTACAGGCATTTTTAGCGTTTTTGCAATCCTGCCAGCTTCAATTGCCTAAAAGCCTGCGCTTAATGATTTGTAGCGGTGAAGCATTAACACCTTTACTTGTCACACAAGCCTATGAATGTGCAGATAATCCAGATTTTGCCCTTTATAATCTCTATGGACCAACTGAAGCCTGTATTGATGTTACCTTTCATCACTGCCAACCACAGCAGCCAGTCTATATTGGCAAGCCGATCGATAATACCGAAATCTACATTCTGGATAAGAATGAAATGCCTTTGCCAACAGGTATTGTTGGTGAGCTGTACATTGGTGGTACAGCGCTGGCAGAAGGTTATATCAATGATAAAACCTTAACGGAACAAGCTTTTATCAACCATCCATTTAAACCTAATAAACGCCTATACCGAAGTGGTGATCTTGCGCTATGGGATAATCATGGCTGCTTGGTATATATTGGTCGGGCAGATAATGAAATAAAAATAAATGGCCAGCGTGTCTGCTTATATGAAATTGAGACCGCGATTTTGCAAAACGATTTGGTTCAAAGCTGTGTTGCATTATATGAAAATGATTGTGTTGTTGCGTTTTATACGACAAAAAATGCTCAAGCATTACATGCAACAGCTTTACATAAAAAGCTCCAAAGCATTTTGCCTGAATATATGCTACCAACACACTGGCAACACCTTACAAGCTTACCAACAACTCAATCTGGTAAAATCGACAAAGAAGCGTTGCAACAACAGTTAACGATTTCAAAAAAAGCACAATCTATTTGTTTGGCAAAAACAGCCATTGAAATCCAATTGTCTGAGATTTGGAAAAAAGTATTAAACATCGATCCTGTTGACATTGAAACTGATTTTACCGATTTAGCAATTGATTCATTAAAAGCGATAAGTCTTTTATCATATATCAATAAATATTATGCGCTTAATCTGCACGTTGCAGACTTATATCGCTTGCAAAGCATTAAAACACTGGCTTGGTATATCAGAAAAAACAAACATAATCACCACTTTATCAAATACTTAGCAGGTAAGGTTAATACTTTATCTATTTACTTTATTCATCCAGCAAAAGCAGGTTGTGAAGTTTACCAAAATATTGCCAACCAGCTTGCTAGTACCTACTACTGTTTTGGGGTTGATAACTATAATCTGTACTGTGAGAACCAGCAAATGATCCATTCCCTGCCCATGCTTGCCTCACATTATATTTTACAGATGAAAAAAAGCCGCACACTATCGCAAGCGCCTATTTATTTATGTGGCTGGTCATTAGGTGGTCTTATTGCTTTGGAAATTGCCTATCAGCTTGAGCAGGAAGGCTTTTACAATTTACATGTTATCTTACTTGATACCTATGTTACTGATTTTGCAATTAAAGAAATGCGCGCACAAGTGGATAAAACAGCTTTCACGCACACTTATGCTTGTCAATTAAACGCACAGAAAATTAAAAAACACTGGTATGACAGACTTGTCAAACTTTACCCCATTGAATCCTTATTAGAAACGCAAGTTATCTCAGGTAAGCTATATTACACTCAAGCCACACTTTTCAAAGCACAACAGCTGATACCCGCAAATAAAACCAACCCGCTTTATCATCAACTTAATCAGTATATTATTGATTTACCCCTTAACAATATTGATGCCTATATCCCCAAAGAAAAAATACATTGCGTTGCACTTAGCTGCCACCATGATAATATCATTGAGACGCTATCAGTACTGGCAGGTTTTCAAGTACTACAAGCGATTTTAAAAGGAAGTAATTTATCATGCAACATACTGTAACATCTATTAATCAAAAAGCATGTGCTGCTAAAATACGCTCGATCAAGCACCAGTTAGAAATCGGTGCTGTACTTGACAACCTTGGTCAACAAGGGGTAATTGAATACTTATGTACAGCAAGGCAGCGAGACCTTCAAACATTGTGCGCAACACTTAATCTTCCTGAAGGATACCTAGGTATAAGCTTTAAATGCCTATGGATGAATGGTTTTTTTGATAATAAGGCAAGTCTTAATCATTTATCTTTGAGTCAATATGGCCGTGATTATTTGCAAAAAGGTGATTTATATCAAGGTATGCAACAAAGCATCCAAGAGGCATTAAAGCAATATCATCGCCTCATCACAGACACCTTGAACACACAGCATTTTTTAACTTCACAACAATATCAACAAAGCGCCCCTTTTGTGCTGATTGGTCTTTTTATGTTGTCAAAAATACCCAAAGAGGCTTTATCTGTCCAATTACAAAGTGATAAGGCGCTATGGCAATGGCTTATCAAACAGCTTTTGCCTGATAGTGACTTTAACACGCTACAAAAAGAAGACTTTCAAATACTGCAATTTCTAGCACCAATTGCCTTTCATACACTTTCTTACCTGCCAAGTTATGCCGATATTTTAGCTGTCTTGCAATACCATACAAAACCTGTTACCCCAAAAAATAATGAAGCTGAGTACATCGATAGAACGCTCGATATTGCCACAAGTGCCAGCCTATTTCAGTCAAGTATTGCGGATATTTTCTTTCATCATCTAAAGCCCTTATTCGATCATCCGCTTTTTTTAATGCAACCTAAAAGCATTATGGATCTGGGTTGCGGTAACGGGGAAATGCTTGAAAAAGTCTATTACTTCATTGCACAACACACCTTACGCGGCAAAGTTTTAAAAGACTACCCTTTATATCTAATCGGTGTAGATTGTAATTTAATTCCTATACGGCTGGCTGAAAATCGCCTATCACGCTTAGATACGCCCTACACTGTTATTAATGAGGATATCAATACACCACAAAAGATATGGGAAAAGCTTTATTTTAAGGGATTAGTCCCTGATAATTGTTTACATATCAGTAAATCGGTCATTCATAACTGTAAATACCATCATCCATCCAATATTAACAGTGCTTTTCCTGCAAAAAATCAGTCATTTCACATATATACAGATGACACGCTAAATTTACGCACATCTCAACAAATTAAAGAACACCTTCAAGAACATTTTAAATGCTGGCAGAGCTATATCAGTGAATATGGCTATCTTTTTATCGAGGCACACAATGGTATTGATAAAGATTTTAATCCGCAATCTTTGTCTGAAACAGATCGATCAAACTTAACAACACTTAACTTATCACATGACTTATCACTTCAATACCTTGTTGATACGACAACTTTTCATCAGGCCTTAAAAGAAGCTGGTTTTGACTTAGCAGCATTCACACCCTTGCAAAAAGCCAGCAACAATACCTGTCTGGCCTTATATTATATAAAACACCCAATAAGTGAGAAAATAAATGTCTAATATTGCTATGCCCCACACAGAACTTGCTGGTTTATATCAGGCTTATCTGGCAAAACTCAGTGATCAGGATATTGATGAACTATCTCAGGCTAAGCGCTTTACTGAGCTTTATGCAGGAGACCCTGCCTTTCGCCAGGATATTTATAATCATCTTGATAAGTTATCTTATGTTGCGGATAAATATCACTTAACAATTGATATTGCACAAATTATGCCATGGCTATGCCAACGTTTTGCACATGATCAATTACCTGCAGAAGTTCTAGATACATACAAAAAAGCACCACATAACGCGTTACTAAGAAAATGGATACAATACCGTAAATTCTTAGTCCAATTAAGACAATCCTATCGGGTATTAAACGATGCTTCACAGCACAACCCAAGCTTTCATGCATGGCGTCTGCGGCAAATAAACCGTTGTGATGATACCTTAAAGATGAGTGCAACCCACATCACACACCCAAGCTTTGCCTTTGAACTAAGTGATGGCTGTTCAGTTGGATGCTGGTTTTGTGGCATTGCTGCTGATAAATTCAACGGCTATTTTCTCTATAATGATACAAACCAAAAACTCTGGCGAGGAATGCTTACGATATTGCGTACAAGCTTTGGTATCAATCCATTACAAAGCGCTTTTTGTTATTGGGCAACAGACCCAACAGATAACCCGGATTATTTGCATTTTATTAAAGATTTTTATGATATTGCCGGGATTATGCCACAAAGCACTTTAGCCCGCCCTGTGAAAAATGTTTGCTGGACAAAAGGCCTGCTGGATTTTTCCGCTAAACACCCAAGTATTGTTAATCGTTTCTCAATTACTTCTTTAAGCCAATTAAAAGCAGTGCATAAGACATTTAGTGCAAAAGAATTATTCCCAGTTGAACTTGTCATGCAACACAAACAGGCTAAGTTATCAATTATGAAATCAAATGCAGGTCGTGCACGTCTGACACAACAAGCGCTTTTAAATCGCGATCACAACAACAATAAAAAAGCAGACATAAAATCACAGTTAGGACTTGATGATCAGCATACAACCATTGCTTGTGTCAGTGGTTTTTTAATTAACCTTTGCCAAAAAAAAATTCAATTAATCTCACCGCGTGTGGCAGGTCATAAATTTCCATTGGGATATAAAGTGCATGATGAATGCTATTTTGATAGCCTTCAAACATTTACAGATAAAATCAATGCTATCGTTGAAAAACATATGGCCTCTGCAATCACCCAAGATCAAATCATTCGTTTCAGAGAAGATCTACATTATCATGAGAATACAAAAGGCTTTTTTTTACAAAATGCCAATAGAACCTACCATATAAATCTGGGCGCACATGCAAAAACCCTTGGTAAACTGATTCATCATAACCAAAACATCCCGCTTGGCACACTGATGAAACAATCTGCACAAGAAGGTGCTAATGTTTTATACAGTATTGGGATTATCAATGATTTATATAAATTAGGACTACTATCAGATGATGTAACTACAAGTAAGATGTAACAACCAAAGGAGTGATAATCATGGTGCAACTTGATATTGCAAATAATGCCCTTCAAATTAAAATGCCACTGATGGATAAGGTGATGGCGATGCGTTCAAACCTTGAAATCAAATTAAGTGACATCCAAAATGCAAAGGCATTAACGACTTTTGAGATGCCAACAGGAGCAAAAATCAAAGGCACACGTATTGGTAAAAAAGCCTATGGCACCTTTGAAAACAATAATGAAACCGAATTTTGGGCAGTTGATAATAGTCCATCTATTTTGCTAATTGAATTAAGCCCACACGCACAAAGCCAATATCAGCGCTTTTTTTTGGGTGTGGATAATCCAAATGACTGGGTAAGCAAATTAACTGCAAAATAATATGATAATTGTCAAAAAAAACTTTGCGCACTTAGGGAAATTCACGCTTGCTTCAGGCGAGCATATCGATGATTTGGTGCTTGCTTATGAAGTATATGGTCAGCTTAATACTGATAAAAGTAATGCGATTTTACTCGCACACACACTCACAGGGAATCAGCATGCTGCAGGTGTTTATCAACAAAGTGATCAAAAACCCGGATGGTGGAATGATGCTATTGGTGCTGGCAAAGATATTAACACCGATCAGTATTGTGTGATTTGTATCAATAATCTTGGTGGCTGCCATGGTTCATTATCGCCAATGAGTATCAACCCAAAAACCAATAAGCCTTATGCTTTAGATTTCCCGGTGATTCATATTCTTGACATGGTTCATGCAGAAAAAAAGTTGATGGATTATCTTAAAATCCCTCAATGGCATTGTTTAATTGGGGGTTGCATGGGAGGGTTTAAAATACTTCAATGGCTAACACATTATCCAAAGCTTTGCCAGCATGCTATTTTGATGGCAACAAGCTATAAAGTCTCTGCACATACAATTGCAAGCTGGTATATTATGAAACAATGTATTATCTCAGATCCCAACTGGAATCATGGCAATTACTATCATATGAGAGATACAAATAAAGGTCTTAATTTTGCTAATATGGTTGGCAGTATGATATGGTTATCACGTGACTATTTTGAGTCTCATTTTGCAAATAAGCGCCGCTGCATATCAAACAATCTTATCGAACCTGAGTATGAGATTGAGTACTTTTTGGATAGTATTCAGCACAAGCCTGCCACTTCAATCGACCCCAACAGTTTATTGTATATGATGAAGGCAATGTCAAGCTTTGATTTAACTGACGATGAATTATGGCCTGCTAATCTTCAAAACATAACAGGGAATGTACTGTTAATCAGTTATCAAAATGATTGGCGATACCCTGCTAATGAAACAGAAAAACTTGCCGAACATCTTCGCTTACATTCCGTGACGGCTACACATAAAGTAATTAACAGTGATTTTGGCCATGGCGCATTTATTTATGACTATAAAAGCCTTTCACCGCATATCAAAAACTTTCTCACATGCATTTAGCTGATCATTAGTTAATGGCATCAATAATTTCTTGAAAGTAAACCGGCAATGCACCTCTGTTATACCAACACAAAGACAAATCATGGTCGTAATACCAGGCTTGTTTAATCAAGCTTGTTTTTTCATGATCACAATATTGCTGATAAAATTGTTTGGTAACGACTGTATACCCTAACGCTAATGCCACCAATTCTGCTAACGCTTCAGGTGAATTTGCAAAATGTCGGTCTTTTTTTGCCATCTCAAATAAGTCATATTTTCGTAAAAAATTAAACGTAATCTCATCACTTGGGTCAAAGTCGATAATGTTTTCATTTACGATAATTTTTTCAATCGCTTTTTTTGACCACGCCTTTGGTACTAAAAGATGGTAATGTTCTGGCTGTAATGCTTTTGTACACATCTCTTTTGAAATAAATTGATTTTGAACCACAGCCAAATCTGCCCTGCCTGCTTTAAGCTCAGTATGCCTTGAGTCCACATCACTGATTTGAAAATGTATCCGAAGCTGTGGGTATTTTTTAGCAATCTTGGCCACAGGATAAAGAATTCTTGTCTTCATCATCGTCGATGAAGATAAAATCGTTAAATTAATAATGTGATGCTCATCTTCATTGCTAAGCATTTGAAGGTAATTCTTCTCAAGCTTTTGCATATTATCACAATATCGTAATAAAATTTCGCCTTCAGCCGTCAACTTCATCCCTTTTCGCGAACGAATAAAAAGTGATATTCCCAGCTTCTGCTCCAGCATCTTAATCCGCTGGGTCACTGCAGTTTGTGTTAAATGCAAAACTTCTGCAGCAGCATGAACACTGCCTGTGCTGGCTACTGCCATAAATGCTTCAAGTTGCGGGCTAAGTGCAAGCATGGCTTCTCTTATCGTTTTTTTATATTATTAATAGCTTAACATAGATTACAAGGCGAAATCCTTTTATTATTAAAAGGCTTATGTAACAAACTATCTAAGCGATAAAATTGTAAGCATGAGTAACTTCAGCTACTGGCCTAAAGTATAATTTTTAGATGGATTTCTTTGCTAATAAAAATATGCAGTAATAAGATTATTTGGTATTATTTCTGTAGTAGAGTTCGTTGAACTATAAATTTGGTAATTAGTATCCGATAAATTATGCTTGTAATTATTCAATACCATTAGATTAATATTTATAACAAAATCACTGATCGTATTGCTTTTTAGAATGTCCTGGAAGTCATTTAAACTCTCTGAATTCACCAGAAACAATACTTTACTAGGTGTCAATGGTAATATAAGATCACAATTGCCTTGGGTTATTAGTCCCTTCCCTATCATAATAGGATAATTGGATGTTAACAGCTTGTACTTAGATTGAGCAGTGTCAAGAATATATAACTTGCTACCTAAACCAAAGGTTTCCTTTAGGTACTTTGTAAAATTTCTCACATTAGTAACACACTCCAACACTGATCTTATCCCAATATTTTTAATTTCATCCTCTTTATTCCCTAACTTAATAGTATCCTCATACTCGCTTAAAGAATATCCATACCTTAAAAAATTTGCTTTAACATCAAGCTCTGAATTATTACTTCTCTGCTCATTAATACTTCCTGGTGGTCTGGTTTTGAGACTGTATGCGAACTGTATAAGCAAAAAATAATTTTGATGCCCCAGGCAAGACACACTGCCTTTATTCAACTTTTGCATAATTTCACCAAACTTAGTTTCTAATTTGCCAAAATCATTCTCAAGAGAAATACTATACTTTGGATCATCAGAATCTAACCAATAAAGCTTATTTCTATAGCATTCTGCATTTCCAGTGTTTTTTTCCTTAAATTTACTATATTTATTAGTTTTATTCTTTAATTCAGCGCAATAGAAGTTCTCTTTACTATTAATATTCCACTGCTTGAGGTATACCTTTGGAACGAAATGATTCTTTTCTTTTTTACTCATTTAACCCACACTACAGGACAGTAG
>NZ_QLIT01000190.1 GCF_003574485.1 Facilibium subflavum | reverse complement strand
AGGCTTATTCAAAAACTTAGTAACATTGCCTGAGACACTATAGGATAAGGTTGCGCTTTTCCCCGGCGCTATTAACGGGAACATCAGCTGATTTGTATCTTTATCAAAATAACCATCATTAATGGCACTAAGTTAAGCCGCATTTTTGTATAAACCTCGAGCTTTTTTTAGTGGAGGATATGTCTTTGTTCTGCGTTTTCTGCACCGAGGCTCTTTGCGTCCTGTTCTGTTGGCGACCTGTTTATGGACAATGATTTTAAACAGTTGTCTGAGTATTTCTGGATCGTCTTTGCAGAGTAAATCAGTCTGTGAAAATATCCGTATACTTTGTAATGTAAGCTTAAAACTTAAACTACAAGGCAAACGATCGTGCGCCAATGCAGCTTGAGCCATAACCCTTCGTATGAGATTATATGCCAACAGGTGCACCCATATTTCTTTATGCACCATACAAGGTGTTTTCCCTCGTAAAATATCCATGTGCATAATGGACTTGATTGAGTTTAATGACAATTCAACAAACCATCTGCAACCATAAAGGTCAGCTAAATCATCTTTGGTAACATCCTTATGATCTAAGAAAGTGGTGACTAAAACACGTGCTTTGCTACGGCAGCCATTGCGTTTCATATTAATGCTGACTTCTCTGATACTGATTTCTTTGGGAAAGGCATTATATTCATCCTGTGTCATCCAATCTGGTTTGCTTGGCCGCACCCATGAAACAATATGATCTTTTTTACCCAAGCGCTTACCACGTCTAAAATCATATTTGCGTGAAGCATGTGCAGGGAACACTCCTGATACCCCTAGTTGTAGCAACGTTGCCATCAGAAAATATGAAGGATAATAACAATCACCTAAGAGCACATCATTGGTTTTTAGAGCCTCCATTAATTGACGAAATAGTGCATGCTCTCCAGTCTTCTTGCCCTGATAGGCGCCCATAGCTAAATCTAAAATAACACCACTGGAATATTCAATAATCGCAACAGCACGCATGATAGGAAAGCCTGCGCCGGCTTGCTGTGATTTTGGTTGCGGGTATTTCTGTTGATTTTCAAAAGTATCAGGCATGCTTAATGTCGTTCCATCAACAATTTTGACGTGTGATTTTCCCCGCCATAGCCATGAATTTGGCGTATCGCTAATCAACTTTGTTGCGACCTCCGTTGCAAGTGTTTTTAAGCCTGTTTCAGACAACTTTGAGCGGGATTGACTATAGGCAGACGTGTTAGCTGAAGGCGGTCTTTGACTCTTCGCAAGCTTTGCAGCAATCACGCGAGCAACGACTGCTTGCTGAGATTGATCATCATCCATCACTTGAGATAAGAATCCCCAAAGCGTTACCTCAGGGGTAAACAGGCGATCTCTGCCTTGGGGTGTCTGGAGATGTTTACGAATGTCTTCCACTGACAATATGTCACTAAAGGGTAATTTTTTACCGTTTTTCAGCTCAGAAATAATATTTTTTTGGTGACTTGAATGAAAAAAGCTGTTAAAAATACTCACAACGTCAATCCTTTGTTTA
>NZ_QLIT01000189.1 GCF_003574485.1 Facilibium subflavum | reverse complement strand
GGTTTAAGGCTATTAGGAATTTGCTCCCGACGAGGCAGTGGTGGAAAACACTCAAAGCTAAGCTAAGAGGGCATTTTGAATACTATGGCGTGAGCGGGAATTTTCCTGCAATCGCAAAATATTACTCAATTGCCAAAAGATTGGCAAAGAAGTGGTTAAATCGAAGAAGCCAGAAGCGGAAAATGAGTTGGGAGAAGTTCAACAAATATATTGAACGTTACCCACTACCGCAGCCACGAATCACACATGATTTTTATACTTTAACAGGTTCAGTGAGTTAAATTGAAGAGCCGTATGTGGGAAATCTACAAGTACGGTTCTGTGAGGGGCATCATGCTTTCTCACATTATGTTTAAAATTTAAATTATAAATAGGAGAAACAGAGATGTCTACTCGACAAATAAAAACATTATCAACGTGCTTGTTATTAAGCTGTGCAACTACAACGTTAGTAAATGCTAATTCGATTAAAGCAGTCGATACTGATAATACATTAAATAAAACCGTAATAGAACAATCGCTTGGTAATTTTTCAAGCCAAAGTCTATCTGGTCAACCACAGAGGATTCAGCGGTTTAATGCATTTTATAATGCCGCAGCAAATAAAGAATATGTGCAAACACTCACTTCAGGTATCGCTTTAGGAAGTCTGCTTTATAACGAGTATCCAGCTTATGCAAATGATCCACTTGTGAAAAAGGCCGAGGATCAAACAAAACAAGCTGGCATTGAGGTTTACAAGGCAGCAAAAAATATTCGTGATTTAACGATAATGGATCAACATTTAGTCGCTTATAAACATGCTTTTGATAATGCCTGGCAGGCACGTGTCGATTTTTGGCAGGACAAAGATAACGGTGAAAACGCACAGGATTTTAACCACTTCTTAAATTATATGCTTATAAATGGTATTAGCCTGGTTCAAAAACAAGGAACATCTAAGGCAATGAATACCTATGTTCAGATTAATGGTTTGGCATACCAGTTGCAGGTTGACGTGCAAGGTGTGTATAAAAAAGCAAGAGATGGTGCGATAAAGAATCTTTATTCGGTGACACCAGAAGTTTTAAAGTCTAATGTGATGGCATTAAGACAAAATGCCACTATCTCAGGTGTAACACAAGCTGTGGTTGATGTGAATCATGCATTAGAGGCGGCATTAAACATTAATAAACCGGTAAAAGTCTTTGGTGTAACCATTTTCACCTTAAAACTGCCACAAAGCGTTAAAGATTTTGTGCATAAGGCAGAGAATAAAACAGGCTTAACCGATAGCTATCAGGCTTTGATGTTTATGATGAAAAGCGATATTAATCAAATAGCAGACTACCAAGCCATGCAAAAGGCCGCCAAGTCAAATGATTTTGCAAAATTACTGGTTTCTCTCACACAGGCTTTGGCACCTAAGTTAGGCGTTAAGCAAGATCAAATGTATTGGGCGTTGATGAATCAGATTGCTATTTATTTTAGTAAGAGTATTCAATAATACATTTTTTATATCAGAGTAACTGTTATCTACTTGGGTCAATTCAATTTTAAATTAAGCAGATTACGCATTTAGCCACGCATCATTGCTTGGTAATGATCATTAGTAACCAAAAGCGTTTTGGCCATGGCAATAAGCTTATTCTTGTAATAAAGCTGATGGGAGAGGTCAAATGCCTAATAATAACTCATTTGGATAGTTTATTACTCGCTGGCAAGGCATTTTGTAGATCAATAAAACGGGAGTGATATATGCCAGGAACAACAATAGAAGATTTTCAAAATTCAATAAAAGATAAAACAATAGCTTATCTTAAACAACGAGTAGGAAAAGGGCTTGCCCCTGATGCGATTTCAAGTTTTTCTAAGCTAACAGCACGACAAATAAATAAGATGTTCATCGGTGTAAAGTGGCCTGTTAATGTGTCAAAATTTGAACTGATTTTAAGTGGCGGTGCCAAATTGGAGTTGCCTAGAAGAAAAGAAGGGGTGGGTGTGATGGTTCCTAGTAAGCAAGGATTTGGAAAGGAAGTTGAATATGACTTTATGACAACACGAGCTTTAGGGGGAGAGTCAGCAAATATTCACTTTAAAATATACTATAATGATGCTGATAACCAACCACAAACCACCAATATCAATATAGGAGCTTCTAAGCTAGTTAGCCAGGGCGATAATCAAGTTCCTAATAGTGATAATAACAGTCGTAATAATTCTTCTGATAATAACCCAAATAATAATCCAGAGGAAAATCAGCCAAAGCAACCCTGTAATCAAAGTATCTATGAACAAACATCTTCCTTGAACGTTTCATCCAGACCTAAGCTTGATGATGTCTTCACTAACCAAATCGGCTGTTCAAGTCAAAATTTAACAGAGACTCAGGGAGATAATAAACACCAACGCTCAACAAGCTGTCCAGGTAAAATATTTTATGCGCAATACAAAAAAGCTGCTGAATCGTTACATATGCAAGAGAGTAAGCGACAGGATACAACAGCAGGTGAAAGCTTTGTCGCTCAGGAGTGCAACGGTGTAAATGGCAAAGGCACGGAAAAACAGCTATGGCAAAATGGCAGAGAGCCTACTAAGTTAAAGCAAATAGAACACTATAATACGTCAAACATTTTGAGGGGCAAAAATACAACAGCTGGATCTTTTGAAGTAGACAGTAAGCTAAAAAAAGGCGGGTGTTGTAGTGGTTCTCCATGTAATATTTTCTAGTGCTTAATTATTGCGGGCCTGCCACGTACTAAAAAACGCAAATCTAATGTAATGTTACCACCATGTGATTAAATTATTAATAATAAGCAATGTCTGCACAGAGAAACAATAATGAACAAGGCACAGAGTTAGTGCCATTATATATCGTAGTTGCGCTTGCAATTATTGGGATGTTGCTTTATTTCTTTTTTCATCGCCAGATTATACATGCCGTACTTGCTTTTAAATATTTTGAACTATCCATTCTTGCCATATTTAACCAACATTATCATCAGCTGATGATCTGGATAGATTATGCTAATACCACGAAAGTCAGTGCGGTTGATCTTTATTATTTGGCACAAAGTGTCGGCCAAGGTTTGCGTTGGCCAAGTATCCTCATTATTGCGGGGCTTGGTGTGCTTTTATACTACAAACATCCTAAACGATTTTTCGTTGATAAATATAATATGCACAGCTTGTTAAAGTTATTATTACCTGTTTTTCCATACGCTAAGCTAACACAGTGCACACAGTTAGTAAAACAGCCATTAGATAAAGGCTCATGGGCAATGGGGTTATCACCAAAAGCATTTATAAAAAAGCATAAGCTTATAACAAGTACAGATGGCAGCAAGGGTAAGTTTGATGTTGAAAAGGCAAAGACACTGATGCAAGGTATGTTAGGTAATAAGTGGAAAGGAGTTGAGCAGCTTATCCCTGTGAGAAGGATTGTCTTTGCCTGTTTATGTGCCTATGTTATCGGTGAGCGCCAAAAGGCAGAGGCAATGTTAAAAGAGATTGCCAGTGAGATTGATATACAAAAAGAGAAAAATGAAGTATTACAGTTGAAGATGATTGATAAGGTTATTGCACGAAGCGTTCATCATGAAAAAGTGCAAGAAATTATTAAAGCCCATGCTTATGAGAATACCATATTTACGACATTGCTATTATCGGCAAGGCAAACAGGTATTGTCGCAACTTCAAGTTTTTTATGGCTTAAAGCGTTTGATCGAGAACTTTGGTATACATTAAACAATGTGGGTCGCCAGGCTGTTTTCACAGAAGGTGCTGCGGTACGTGCGCACTGGTTAATAGAATGCCAGGCAAAAACAGCCGTTCATATTCCGATGATTGATTCTGCTGTTGAAGCATTGAAGCTTTATTATGAACAATATCTTGATGTCAAAGATTTCTAGCTTTTGGAGTATTTATGAGCGAAGCATTAACCTTACAAGCCTATTTTGGCAACTGGTCTTTATTTCAAAAGCGTAAAAAAACAAAACTGATGCAACAGTTAAAGCCTGAATTATATGCGCAAAGTAAAGGTTATTGTCAGTATTGTGATGACAAGCTTACGATTGAAGCGGCTGAAGTAATCAATCATAATGGTGATTACACAGATAACCACTTTGATAATTTTCGTTTAGTGTGCCAGTTGTGTGCAAAGGCATGTTTGCTGGATGCTTACCCATTAGAATATGAAGGTGAAGATCGTATTTTATTTTTGCCAGAGTTATCACAGATGCAGTTAAATCATTTATTGCGCGCATTACAGCGCCTTATTGATGAAGGTGAGCAAAAAGCATTTGATGCCAAACTGATTTATGCACAGCTTTTAGAAAGAGCGGAACTTTTAGATCAAATCAGTAATGCAAAACTAAGTTCCCCTGGCATTTTTGTGCATTATTTTAATCAAAAATATTGTGATCAAAATTTCATTAAAAAACTGCGATTTTTAACACGTAATATAGAATCAACTACTGTACACGAAGAAAAA
>NZ_QLIT01000188.1 GCF_003574485.1 Facilibium subflavum | reverse complement strand
GTCGCTAAACTTAAACCGGACAAACAAAGCAAACCGAAGGAAACCAAAACAGAAGCACCTGTTTTTTCAAAAAATGGCTGATAGGTCCTATAGGGGAAGTGTGCCCTTTATGGAGCGGTTACGTTATTTAGCTGCCTTGGGCTATGATTTGGTTGCAGAGGATGTTACTAATCAAGGCCGGATTGATTTAACGCTTGTAATGCCAGATAAAGTTTTAATTATTGAATTTAAACTGACGAAATTCGGCAGTGCGATGGACGCTATTTCACAAATAAAAGCAAAAGGTTATGCTGAAAAATACCTGACTTATGGCAAGCCAATTTATTTAATTGGTATCAGCTTTGATCGAGCTAAGCGTAACGTCGCAGAGTTGTTGTTTGAGCGCTATAACTCCCCATAATCAAACGTATAATCTCCACGCAATTTTACCGTATTTTTTAGGATAATCGTGTGGAGAATTATCAAGCCTACCTGATATTTTTTGAGTAAAATTTTTCATCAAAAAATAAAAATAATGAATTATCTTTGCCATAAAAGTTTTTGTTATTGTAGATTTATGGTTGTTTGTTATCGGATCATTGACTGTGTCAGGGGCAAAATTACAGGGATTGAAAATACAAATTGCCAATGCGTCGCATTGTCGTTTTGCTAAGGCTATTTCACAACAGATTGCTGACAGTGCAAAACAGCGAAAAACAGGGATTGCATTAAGAAGTATTGCGTATATAAAAGCTAAGATGTGCAGCTTTCATGCAATTGTCGCTATTGATACAGCGCTTGATCAGCCAGCAGGGTTTTGCTACATCGAGGCTTGGCAAGACAAAGATTTTGTTTCAACCTCTGGCTTGATCGTTTTTGAGAATTATCGTGGTTTTGGCATTGCATCAAAAATCAAAGCCAAAGCATTAACATTGGCAAGAAAGTATTACCCAAATGCAAAAGTATTTGGTTTGACGACTTCTCAGCAGGTGATGGATATCAATAATAAGCTTGGCTATCAGCCGGTGGCTTATGAAAAGTTAACAAAGGATTTAACCTTTTGGCAAGGGTGTCAAAGTTGTGTGAATTTTGAAATTTTAAAACGTAAAAATTACCAGAACTGTTTATGCACAGGTATGCTTTACAATCTAAATCAGTTCAAATCAAAGGAGCAGAAAATGAAGATCATCTTAGCCTTTAGTGGTGGGTTGGATACCAGCTTTTGTGTGAAATATTTAATAGATGAAGGCTTTGATGTTTATACCATCACGGTCAATACAGGTGGGTTTGATCAAACTCAATTGCTTGAGATTGAGAAAAAAGCGTACCAACTAGGTGCCACCGTACATCACAATATCGAGGCAACCAAGCGTTTTTATACGCATTGTGTTAAATATCTATTGTTTGGTAATGTATTAAAAAACAACTGCTATCCACTGTCAGTCAGTGCTGAGCGTGCCTTTCAAGCATATTTAATTGCTGAATATGCCAATAAAAAAGGCATCGATCATATTGCACATGGTTGTACATCAGCAGGTAATGATCAGGTTCGTTTTGATATGATGTTTGATATTTTATGCCCTAACGCGAAAATCATCACACCCATCAAAGATCAAAAGATAACCCGAGCGCAGGCGCAAAACTATTTAAAAACACATGGCATCGACTGCTCAGATAAAACAAAAGATTATTCTATCAATCAAGGATTATGGGGAACCTCAGTTGGTGGTGTGCAAACATTGACTTCAAGTCAGGGCCTTCCTGAAGAAGCCTGGCCGGTTTCGATGTCAAAAGACAAAGATGCATTGCAAGAGATAAAAATCAGTTTTGTGAAAGGTGAACCTATTGCATTAAATGATGAAGCAATGAATCCTGTGGGTGTTATTCAAAAATTACAAAGCATTGCTCAAAGCTTTGGTATTGGCCGTGATATCCATGTGGGTGATACGATTATCAATGCCAAGGGACGGGTTGGTTTTGAAGCTGCTGCCCCAATGATTTTAATCAAGGCGCATCACGTACTGGAAAAGCATGTCTTAACCAAAACGCAATTAAAAATCAAAGAGATGTTAGCAAATACTTATGGTGAGCTTATCCATGAAGGACAGTTTTTAGAGCCAGGTTTACGTGATATCGAGGCGCTATTAAGCGCAAGCCAATCACATGTTAGCGGCGATGTGTTTGTCAGTTTAAGGCCCTGGCATTTTTATGTCACTGGATGCCAGTCAAAATATGATTTAATGGCGATGCAATCGATTCAATATGGGGAGCACAATGAAACATTAACGCTCGATGATATCAAGGGTTTTACAAAGGTGGCGGCTTTGCAATTAAAAACCTATCAAAAAACGGACAACTTAATGGGTTTGATGATAAAAGATCGAATTGCCACAATCTAAGCTTTTATGGCAGATAACTTGTATGTAAATCAATACAGAAGTAACAAGTAAGGCTTGATATATCAGCCTAAGATCAGTGATGGTGTGGAATAAGGTATTATTCTAAGGGAAACAAAATGACAAAAATTAAAATAGGCATTGTTGGTGGTGCTGGATTTGCCGCCGGAGAGTTACTGCGTATTGTGATTAATCATCCACAAGTGGAAATCGATTTTATTTATAGTCGTTCACAGACAGGAAAACGAATCTCAAGTATCCATTCAGATTTCTGTTATCTATGGCCTGAAAAAACGTTTGATGAGGAAATAAATACGAATGTTGATGTGGTTTTTCTTTGTGTAGGCCACGGTGAAGCAAAAGAGTTTTTGCAACAAATGAGATTTGCTCAAAACACAAAGATTATTGATTTATCTCAGGATCACCGGGTTGATAATACAGATGGGTTTATCTATGGTTTGACTGAAATCAATGAAAAGGCAATTAAAGCTTCACAATATATTGCAAATCCAGGTTGTTTTGCTACAGCAATTGCACTGGCTTTATATCCTTTGATCCCTTTTATCGATAATGATATTCATATTACCGCGATTACGGGGTCAACCGGGGCAGGGATGAAATCAAGTCCTCATACACACTTTAGCTGGCGGGCAAATAACCTGGCAGTTTATAAGGCTTTTTCGCATCAGCATTTGGCCGAAATACGTCAATTATTGAAACCAAAGCCAAAAACGGCAATCCAATTTGTGCCAATTAAAGGCGATTTTACCCGTGGAATATTTGCCTCGATATATTTTTCATCTCATTTAAGTGAGCAACAGGCAAAACAAAAGCTATTGGCACAATACCAGTATTCAGACTTTGTGCATATCGTTGACCATGACCCAGATCTAAAACAGGTCATTAATACGAACAACTGTTTAGTCAATGTGAAAAAACATGGGCAAATAATCCATTTAGTCAGCGTGATTGATAATTTAATTAAAGGTGCAGCCGGCCAGGCTGTGCAGAATATGAATGTAATGTTTAATCTAGCACAAAGCACGGGGCTACATTTAAAGCCAGTTGCATTTTAAGGAGGCGTTAATGCGGCATTTTTTAGCAATCAATGATATCAAGGATATAAATGAAGCTATACAGGACTGTATGAAGATAAAACAGGACCCTTTAGCAAAAAAGGGGTTAGGCGAAGATAAAACACTTGGACTTATCTTTATGAACCCAAGTCTTCGGACAAAAGTTTCAACGATGAAAGCCGCACAGAATCTTGGATTAAATATTTTGCCAATCGATTTTCAAAGCAGCTGGGCGTTAGCATATGACCATGCTGTGGTGATGAATCAAGATGAGTCTGAACATATAAAAGAAGCCGCACAAGTGATTGAGCAGTACTGTGATATTGTTGGTATTCGTGCATTTGCTGAACTTCAAAATAAACAAGAAGATGAGAAAGAAAAAGTCTTTAGTGGCTTTTTAAATTATACGAATATCCCTGTTATCAACCTTGAATCAGCGCTGGCACATCCACTACAAACCCTAGCGGATATTCTAACGATTGAAACATATAAACCTCAAAAAAAGCCCAAAGTTGTTTTGACTTGGGCGCCACACGTTAAGCCTTTGCCACATGCGGTGGCCAATTCATTTGTAGAAGGGATGCAGTTGATGGATTATGATTTTGTTGTTACTCACCCACCAGGATATAAGCTTGATGCTTGTTTAAAACATAATATTCCAAGCCAATATGATCAGGACAAGGCATTACAAGAGGCTGATTTTGTCTATGTAAAAAACTGGTCATCAACCTCAAGTTATGGCCAGGTCATCAATCAAGACCCAAAGTGGATGATTAATATGGCAAAATTACAGTTTGCACCTTCGGCCAAAGTAATGCATTGCCTGCCGGTAAGAAGGAACCTGGTGATGAGTGATGATGTTTTAGATGGGCCACACTCAATTGTTATTGAACAAGCGGCTAATCGTCTTTATGCGGCACAATATGTGCTAAGCAAAATATTAGAGGGCTTATGATGCAATATGATAAAACGGTTGTATTGAAAATTGGTGGGAAGGTGCTTGATAATGAAGCACAAGTGCAAGCATTGTTAAGTGCTTTCTCTGAAGTTAAGGCAAATAAAGTCATCGTACATGGTGGTGGCAGTCATGTTGATCGTATTTTAAAGGCTTTATCGATTGAGCCGAAATTTATCAATGGCCGACGTATTACCGATAAAAAGACATTAGAAGTTGTCGCAATGGTATTAAATGGCCAGATTAACGCCCAAATAGTTGCAAATTTGAATGCTAATAACACCAAATCATTAGGGTTGAGTGGTGTAGATTGTGGACTTGTTAGAAGCATTAAGCGCGCGAGGAAAACACATGATTTTGGCTTTGTTGGTGATGTTGTCGATGTGGATGCTTCCTTTTTGCAAACGTTATTTTATCAGGGAGTTATACCGGTGATCGCACCTTTATCCTGTGATAAAGCAGGACAACTGCTTAATGTTAATGCTGATACTGTTGCCTGTGAGATAGCCAGTGCTTTAGCCAAACAGTATAAACACCAGGTGAGATTATTGTATTGCTTTGATTTAGCAGGTGTTTATCAAAACATCAGTGAACCAGAAAGCTTATTTAGTGCGCTTTCATTTGATGATTATATTGGATATAAAGATCAAGGGGTAATTACAGATGGGATGATTCCTAAATTAGAAAACTGTTTTAACGCTTTAAATAATAAGGTTAAAGAAGTTTATCTTAGCAATACGGATGGGATTATTGCTCAATTGGCTGGCTTGCCACAAAAATCAGGTACATTTTTACGGGGAATAAATCATGACAATGTGTAAAGCACAATATTATCAGCAGGCAGTTTCTTTATTAAAGGCATTGATCCAAACTCCTTCAGTCTCTAAAAAAGAGGATAAGACAGCGCAATTATTACTGGATTATTATGATAAGCATCATATCAAAGCAAAGTGTGTTGGTAATAATATCATAAGCCATAATCGCTGTTATCATCCAGATAAGCCAACAATATTACTGGTCTCACATCATGATACTGTGCCACCAAGTGAAAGTTACACCAAAGATCCATTTAAACCTGAAATCATTGGCAATAAGCTTTATGGTTTAGGGGCGAATGATGCCGGTGGCGCACTGGTGAGTTTACTTATGTGTTATCAGTATTTTTATAATGATGCCAATTTACCTTTTAATTTGGTATTTTGTGCTGCTGCAGAAGAAGAGATTTCGGGTAAAAACGGGCTTGAAAAAGCATTGCCACAAATAGGCAAGGTTGATTTTGCCATTGTTGGGGAACCCACAAGCATGCAAATGGCAATTAGTGAAAAGGGATTAATGGTCTGTGACTGTGTTGCCTATGGCCAATCAGGTCATGCAGCACGTAATGAGGGTGATAATGCAATTTTCAAAGCAATATCAGATATTCAGTGGCTTAAAAGTTATTGTTTTGAAAAAACCTCATCGACATTAGGGGAAGTTAAAATGACGCCAACAGTGATTCATGCTGGCAGTAAACACAATGTCGTACCTGATCATTGCGAATTTGTTGTAGATGTGCGAACGACAGATGCCTATGATAATAAGGCGGTGTTGGCCATAATGAAAGCCAATATGCAATCTGTTATTACACCAAGATCAATGCGAATTGAACCCACAAGAGTACCACTTGAGCATCCTGTGGTTAAATCACTAATGGCATATGGATTACCAGGTTATGGTTCACCAACAACGTCCGATCAAGCCGTTTTAACCTGCCCCAGCGTTAAACTCTCACCCGGGGATTCAGCGCGTTCACATACAGCTGATGAGTTTATTTATTTAGAGCAGATTAAAGAAGGGGTGGCTTTTTTTATTGATTTTTTTACGCAATTAAAAACAGAAGATGTATTTAATAGCAAGAAAAGCCTGGCGCACAATTAAAATGAATTATTAGTAAGGAGATCAATATGATACAGCAGGTGATAACTGCACATAAAATCGGTAATGAGCAAGGAGAAAAAGATTTGCAAAATGATCAAAAAAAGCTATGGGGTGGGCGATTCTTGCAGGATAATCATACGCTGTTTGTTCGATTCAATGCGTCTTTGAGTGTGGATTGGCGCTTATATCACTATGATATTAAGGCAACAAAAGCATTTACCATTGGTTTATGTGATATCGGTATATTATCATCAGTTGAACTGGAAAAAATTCATTGTGCTTTAGCGGCGATAGAAAATCAGATGGTTCACTCTGAATCATTCATACAAAATGCGATTGATCAAGGGGTGGAAGACATACACACACTTATCGAGCAGTGCCTATTTGATCATATCGGAGAGCTTGCCTATAAAGTCAATACAGGACGCTCTCGTAATGAGCAGGTGGCATGTGTTACCCGTTTATATTTGATGGAGACGATAAAAAAGATTCAAAACAAGATTCAAGAATTACAAAGTGCATTATGTGATCAGGCTGAGAAGCATCTTGAAACCATGCTTATGGGGTATACGCACTTGCAGCAAGCCCAGCCAATAACATGGGGGCATTATTTTCTCTCTTTTTTTGAGCGATTGGATAAAGATGCCCAAAGGTTACAAGAGATTTATAATCGAGTTAGCATATGTCCATTAGGATCCGGGGCGCTATCGGGAAACGCATGGCAAATAGACAGACAAAAAATGGCTGATTATCTTGGATTTCAAGCATTATCGAAAAATAGCTTAGAAAGTGTCGGTGATCGAGATTTTATTGTTGAGTTCTTATCAATAAGCAGTCTTTTAGCAACACATTTATCAACATTGGCAGAAGACTTCATTATTTATTCCTCACATGAGTTTGGCTTAATTGAAATGAGTGATCTGGTGACAACTGGGTCTTCTTTAATGCCACAAAAGAAAAACCCGGATGCCATGGAGCTTATTCGCGGCAAAACTGGCAGTGTCTATGGGCAGATGATTGGTTTGTTAACGACATTAAAAGGCCTTCCTTCAGGCTATAACAAGGATCTTCAAGAGGATAAAAAAGCGCTTTTTACGACAGCTGATACTATTTGTGATATGTTATCGATAGCGCACATCGTTATATCAACTTTAATCATTAAACCTGTGAAAAATACTGATGATTACTGCCTAGCAACTGAGATTGCTGATTATTTATCAAAAAAGGGTATTGCTTTTCGACAGGCACATCATTTAGTCGGCCAGATCGTTAATTATGCGATAGATAAAAATAAGAAATTAAGTGATTTAACCTTGGATGAGTTTAATTATTTTTGCGTACAGATTGATAAAGATATTTATAGTTGTTTAACACTTCAATCGGCCATAAATGCAAAAAATGTTGCTGGTGGCACAGCAGTTATAGAAGTTAAAAAAGCGCTTACTCAAGCAAAAAAAGCAATTGAAGATTTTGCTTATTCAATTAGGTGAAGGTTTTCAGCCTCATTTTGCTGAGCATTTCTTTGCTTTTGAACAGTGATGTGTTTTTCTCCACCACCAATCCAGTAATAATCAAAATCAATTTGCTCGTCATCTACATGCATACACACATAACCATATTGATCTTGTAAAAAGTATCCACCATTTTCTAATCCTGCATCTGCCACGACATAATTACTATCTATCAAGTTATTGATATAGCGCCTTGTTGTTTCTTCCCTTTTTGCGCCACCACCACCTGAGACAACCTGGAAAGTTTTTTTATTGGCATGATTAATATAGTATCCTGCCAGTGTGTGATCATGTGCTGAAAGAATAACGTCAAAGGCAAAATCACTTAAAGCACATTTTAATAGATCATTATGTGGCTGATAAGGTGCTTGTTGACGAAAATCAGTTTTTCTTTTTCCGGGATCAAAGTATTTTGAGTATTTATAGGCATCTTTAATTGCCTTGGGGTTAAATGGATTACGTTTTCCTAAGCCAATCAGTGGGTGATGTGAGATAAGAATCTGCCATTTTTGTGTATTTTTATTTGGCCGGTCATAAACCTCACGAAGCCAGCTTTGTTGATCTTCATCATAAGGATACGCGCTTGAATCAATACAATAAAAATCAGCCTTTTCAGTTGTGAAATGATAATAACGATAGGGCATATTCCACTGACGGGTTTGTGCAGAGTCATCATAACAGGCTTCTACCTGGTTTAAGGCAAGCTGTAATTTATATTTGCAATCATCAGAGCCACCATGTGACCAAAGTCCCCAGTCATGGTTACCTAAGATAGCATAAGAGCGACCATAGGGTTGGCGAGTAAAGTTATAGTTAAATGTTGTTGAGGTCGCTGGATTCCATCGTGAAAACCATTTTTTATACCCAAGTCCATCTGAATAGAAATTATCACCTAGCAATAAGGTCAGTGTGTTCTCTACATCTACACCTTGCTCATTTCTTTTTTCACTAGCAAGATTGGCAACTTGCCATTGTCTGTTATTTTTGGTGAACATATTTTTCGCTCTACTGGAAGAATTCCATGCCGAACCACTCCAGCCAGTGATGCCTTGGCAACCAATTAAATCAAAGCGCTCAATATTGCCAAGGTTTAAGCTAAATGCATTCCCCTCATCTGCCATGTCATTATATTTGTTTACAAATTGTTCACTGTAACGTTCATGCTTACCCCTATAATCTGCTGATGTCAGTACTTCGTGAAGTGTTCTTGCCATAGTTCATCCTTATTGTGCTTATACTGAGAAAGTTGTTGAAACATTCCATAAACTTTATTCAGCGTATCAGGATATTTCTATCGGTGTCAACAAATAATACCATTTTTGATTTCTTTTTGTTAAACAGATGTGAAAGACAAAGCAAGAAATTCTATAAAGTGGTTTGTGATGTGTATATACTGTTGTTATTGTTTTTATCCTGAATGATGAAATTTTATGAACCATACATTAAATCAAGCAGTGATTGATAAGATCCAACCGGATTATCAGTACCAGCCTTTGGCTGTCTTTTTAATTGGTGCAAATGGCAGTGGTAAAAGCAGTTTAAGAAAGTATATTGATTTATCAGATATTCAGACAAATATTGATCCAGATGCCTTAAATAAAATTACGCGATTAAAGCAGGGGAAAGATGATGTGATTTATGCATCTAAGCAGGCGCTTTTAATGTATCGCTACGCACTAGAGAATAAGCTTAATGTTTGTCTGGAGAGCACACTGGCTGGTAAAGGCACAATAAATCGTATTTATCAGGCAAAAAGCCAGGGTTACTATATTGTTGCTTATTTTATGGGGCTTGGAAGTGTTGATTTGAATATTGAGCGTGTTAAAAAACGTGTTCTTGCAGGCGGGCATGATATTCCGGAAAACTTAATTATCAAGCGTTACCAGGAGTCTTGTGATAATTTGATTAAAGTAACCAAGGCTATTGATCAGCTGCATGTTATTGATAATAGTCAGCCTTATTTTGCGTTGCAATTTTCGCGTTTTAATCAGCAGTATATTGTCCATCAAGACAAGCAAATCAAATGGGCAGAAAGGCTTTTTCAAACATTGTTGCAGCAGCGTTGACCTGCCAGGTCATCGTCGCTTGGCGGCGATCCACGTGATGATCGCTGATAGCCTAAAACAGTGGTGGCTATAACAATAAAGTTTTCCTTTTCTGCAGTTGGGTAAGCTTTTGCATCAGGCGCAAACCGTGATTGGTAAGGAAGGGTTCTGGTGTGGATTCCCGCCAAAGCTTTGCTTTTTGGGAATGACGGCACTGAGAATAGTGATGTGATTAGCCAAGCAGAATTAATGAGAAGTTCTTGAAAGAATATGCAAAAATGGAAAGTGTGTAACTTCAGATATTTACTACGTTGTTAATGATGCTTTTCTGAATACAAGCTTTCTCGTTGTTTTTGTTCTGAAGCTGGCATAACTCAAAGCTTGCCTTCCATAAAGCCCAGGCACGTGCTCTAAGCCATGTATCATCATCTAAATCCATTTCACTTATAAAAATTCAGGGTAAACGCATCTAAATCCTAGTATTTATCTGGCCTACTGCTGGAATATAGTGCATCTTATCAC
>NZ_QLIT01000187.1 GCF_003574485.1 Facilibium subflavum | reverse complement strand
GGCTCTTTTCCCTTTTCTGTTGGTTACAATCTGAGCATGCGATAACCGTTTAAATCTATGGTTAATCTCTGGAAAAGTGAGTCGGTTTTAAAGAACCCATAGCAGCGTCGTTTAATGACTTTAATTTTATTATTCAATCCTTCCACAAACCCACTAGTTGATCTATTTTTAAAATAGTTAGCAATGCTGCCTTTATGCTTATTCAAAGTCTTGATAAACGTATTAAAGCAACTAAGGCCAATTTTCTCGACACTGATTATCCATCGATCCAATTTAGCCATAGCAGATTTTCTATCATGATGTGTGTTAAAAATATGCGTCAATTTTAGTGCATAGCTATGCGCCTTCTTTAAAAGAGGTGAGTGCTTGTAAAGCGCCTCTAATTTTCGTTTTTCCTCTTTTGATAAACACTCGTATTGCTTCCTTAATATCCACATCATTCCCTCTAATTCGCTGTATTCTTCGCTGGGAAGGATGCTCTTAAGTCTTTTCATTTCTTTGATTCTAACGTTATCTAGCGCTCCACGATACAATTTTGATACATGGTAACGATCAACAACTACTCTCTGCTTACCAAACACTTCTATTGCTGAATTTACGAAACCGTCATACATATATGTGCATACTTGCTTAACTGTCTTTTTAAGGTGATCTGGAATAGATTCTAAAAATGCCAAAACATCGTCCTTTTTTCGACTATCAAGCACATCCAATATGGTTAAATTACCATATTTATCTTTTGCACTGATCACCGCTATAAAGTTCTGATACCCTTTGCGGTTGCTTATTTCATCAATACCAATGGTTTCCAAGTCTGAGTACTGACTCCAGTCAATTTCCCTATGGATTAGATTGTTGAGCATCGTTTGAACTGTTTTATAGCTAATCCGTTCTTTTTTAGCGACATCTTGAATTGTACTATTGATAACGCACCTGAGCAAATACTCCTCTAAGCCCTTAGTTATTTTACCTCCTTCAGCTACCCAATTATAACGCTCAGTTGTCGTCGTTCCTGGCGGCTCACAGTGCTCACATTCATATCTGACTGGTTTAATTCTAAGTATCACTGGCGTATCAAAAACTGAGGTATGCCTATACTCCATTAGAGAGCCATAGCCATATCGTTTTGTCGCGTCTTTTCCGCACTTATGGCAGGTGGTTTTTGTGCATATACTTTCGACCGTAATGATGATATTCCCTTTAGTATCAAGGGTTTGAGAGATAACTTTAAGATTGTCTATATCTAAAGGAATGCTTAAGTCTTTCATTAAAAACGCGACATTTTGATTTAGGTAACAGCATTGTAACCCTTATTGCTACTGAATTCCATACCCACAGTAAACGGAAAAGAGCCTGAAATAACCGTCACTAAAGACTTGTTAGATGACCTGGTTATCGTCTGTTATTTTGGTGGGAAAAACAGCCGCCGTCATCAGTCAAGCAC
>NZ_QLIT01000186.1 GCF_003574485.1 Facilibium subflavum | reverse complement strand
AAACCTAAAAAAAAAAGAAAAAAAAAACATAAAAACAAAACTATTAAAACAGTACGAAGCGCAATATAAAAAATATGTAACTTATGTCTTTCTAAGCATTTAGACTGTCAACATAACTTTTTGGTGATGGTTTATTTTGTCAAGAATATAAATATGTTACATCAATCGAAAATGGGGTATAAAGTATGTATGGTATTATCAAGTTTACATTTAAAGCATGGATACGTAGTTATATAGTCAGGATTTTTATTATTGTGATTAATATAAACCTTGTCTGGGTAAGCATTCCCTATGCCCAACCTTTAACGCAACAAAATAAAGATTTTTACTGGCATGATTATCAAACAACAATGGGATTGAGTTTCAATAAAGGTAATTCAAAAACGAATGTTTTGCTTCCTGGTGCTGATCTTGATTATCAATATGCTTTAATTAATTTTCCTGAGACTGTGGGTGATGATGGCTTTTCATTATCAAAGTATTACAATAATCGCCCCTCTCATAGCCATTTATGGAGTGAGTCAGGATGGCATTGGCAAGCTAATGAGCCTTTGTATATAACTACAGCTAAGCTGCAACAGCGCCTGGCACAATTAAAATTAGAACTAAAAGAATATTCCTATGGGGAGTTTTCTGCACCATATCTCTATCAAGGTTACGATATGCCTGATTTAAATTATAAGGATTCATTTATTCTCAAAGGTGGCATTACCAAAGAACTTAAAAACTTTAATCAACGCAAAAACAATCAGCAAACGGAAGGTTACCTTAAAGATAATCTGGCTGGGTCCAACCCACCGCCGAATCCTGACAGTCACTATAACTATGACCCTAAAGAGCTTGGTTATTACATGTCAAAAAACGTATATACGGTAAGGTATTATGATAAAAGCAGTCATACAATTATTTTTTTTGAAACCAAACCAATTAAATATGCAGATCCTAAGTTAAGAGAAGACTTTCTAGCCGATCCACTAAATCACGTCGATGATAAACTTTATATCATTGATGCAAAGGGAAATGAATTTATTTATGATAAAAACCAGGGTTATTTATTAACGCATATTTATCGAGCTAACGGCTATCATTTGTTGTTTACTTATATTAAAAAAGCACAAGGTAAGTATTTGCTAGTCGGCATTGCTGATAACTATAAGCGAAGTGTTTCAATTGATTATCCGGATAGATTAGGCGAAGGTGAAACAATCATTACTTACGGTAATAACCAGCAGCTAAGTTACCATTCAGTAAAAGCATTTTCAGATCATAACGGGAGTCTATTTAGCAAAATTGTTGCTTTTACCGATACAAGGGGCAACAAAACTGATGTGCAATATGCAAAAGATAAATCGGTCATTGAAAGGCTTGATTATCCTTCTGGTATTAGTGAACGATTTACCTATGTGGATGAGCCTGTGGGATCAGATTATGCCAATGTATTACCTAATGGGAAACTGGTAAAGAATTACCCTATTGTATCCCATCGCTTAGTCAGCCATAGCTATTCTGCTATCAAGACCACCTATCAGCACACGACAACACCATATGCTCCGCTTCTTGGTTACCGAGGCGATTATGAAGCTAATGAAATAAGAAAAGAGCTTGGTGATGGAAATACATATATGCCTCCTAAAATTAGAGATAGTTATAGAGAGAGTTACACTTGGCCATCAGTGATTGTACAACAAGATCATAAATTGATGTATCAGCAGATTTACTCCCCAGAAGTTGTAACAGGATCGTTTGCATTAGACATTTTTGGCTTTAATACGTTTAAAGTTAACGCACGTGAACTTGTTTCATCACTTGTTTTATCTGTGAAAACGCCAAGCGTTATTTATCATGGGCAAACAACGATCAACCCGGATTCTCGTTTGGGAACATCAATGGGGCTTTCTGGTCAGCTTCATTATCTTTACCATGGAAAGCTGTCAGCAAATCAGAATGATCAATTATTGCTTGATAAATTCTCTTACCATTCTGGTCATCAGCAAAAAAATACGACCAAGGTTTACGTGTTTGATTCTGTGATGATCCCAAAAAATGCAGTCAGAGAAAACGCGTTTATCCTTAGCTATCAAAACTTTTTTGACAACTTATTACCATCGCTCTATCGAACTGATTTTACGGCAATTGAAAAGACTGATCAAGCATTAATAACGCATCAAGAAGCCAGTGGTTTGTTGCCAGCTAAGCAGACTATACGTTTTTCAACGGACAATTTGCCTGAAATGATCAGCAATACTAATCAAGAAGAAAGTAAATCCGTTAATGTATTATTGGCTTTAAATAAGCATTCATCCGTTAAGGATAATGAATTTAGACCGAATGAAGTTCGTGCATTTTATGCAAGAGAACTGGTAGATAAAACGTCAGAGATTAAAAATAATAGCAGCAGCAAATCCCGCAGCATTAATTTTAACCATTCTGAGTTAAAAATAGATTATCAAAGAGTTGGCCAAGACAGAGAAAGTAAGACATTAAGCTTTGCGGATTTATTAAATCACTCTCTAGGCAAGCTGAAAGCTAATCAAGTAATAAAAAACATTGAGCAAGTCACAAATCGTGATAAAAAAGATGTCTTTTCGCAGCTTGAGATTGAGGATAGTAAAACAGGTAAGCTGGTTGATGGGCAAAACAGTATGCTTGTTAATTTATATACGGGTAAGCCAATTGAAATAACCAAAGCTAACGGAGAAAAATACCATTTTAATTATGACGCTTTTGATCAATTAAGTACCGTAAAATCAGGGTCTCAAACTATCGATTACTACTATTATCAGGTGTTTAATAAATTTGGTTACAGAAATTTAAATGTGATTACGAGAGTATGGTCAAGCGGCTTAGAAGAAAGCAGCTATTATGATGAATATGGGCAAGCAGTTGCACAAACCAATAATGTCGGTACTAATGAGAATCTCTTATGGCATAAAACATATGATCAATACGGGAATGTAATCAAGTATGTCAATGAATATGACCAGGCAACATTTTATAAATATGATGAACTGGATCGTGTTGTTCAGATAAACACGCCTGAAGGTGATCAAATTGATTATTATTATGATTGGCAAGATAACAGTAAGACAACCTATATCAACCAGGTAATAAAAAAGCAAACATTTTATGATGGCGATGGTTTGGTGATTGAAAAAAGAAGCTATATCACTAAACAAAAGAGGCCTGTAAATCACAGTTCAACCTATATATTTGCCCCAGGTGATCAGCTTAATATTGTACGTTATCAATATAGTGGATCGGGTGAAATCATTAAAGAGAAGAAACAAAAAGCGCTTTTGCTTAGAAAAGGAAAAGCAGGTAATCAGAAAATAAAAATAAATGGTAACGATTTTACATTCGTTTCCTCGCAGTCAAACTCATATAAGTATGGACTTGATAATAAAATACTTTCGATCACGCATAAAGATTGGCAATCAGGCAAACAGGTAAAAGAAGATTTACAGAAGTTTTGGTATGATGTTTATAATAAAGTGACCTTAATAAAGCAATATCGTTTTGACCAAAAAGGAAATAATAGTTTAGAAAAGCAAACAACCTACCATTATGATGACCAAGATATGCTGAGTTATGCTGAAATGGATTTTTTTGACAAAACAGGCATTCAGAAACTGACGACCGAAAAAAATTATTTTGATGAAAATCTGCAAGTTAATAAAACGTGTGACGTTTTAGGCCATTGTAAGCAATATTCATATGATAAGGAAGGAAAGCTCATTGGATGGACGAATGAATCAGGTACTTATTTTACGATAAAAGAGAACAAAGCAGATTCATTTAGCATTTTTTATCGTGAAACAGATCCTATAAGTAATGAAATACATGATATTGAGAAGGTAACTAAATATAACTCATCAGGTTATATTACTGAGGTAAGGAATTATCGTGATGGAGAGATGGTTGGTGAGGTCAGCTATACTTATGACAATGCGGGTAATTTAAAAGAGAAGATATTTCCGGATGGCAAAAAGCTAAGTTACCACTATGATCAGTACCAGCGGAAAATACAACAAACGGATGTGTTGGGTAATAAGACCTACTATAAGTATAAAGAAGGTAGCCCTGATGAGCTTGCTGAAGTCATCACTTATTCTGCTAAGGATAAATTACTTTCATCAGTATCAGTAGAGTATGACGAAGATCCAGTTAATTTAAGTTATGGTAAGGTAACACGGCTTGATTTTAACAATGGGGTAGTGAAAAAACTAAACTACAATAAAGAAGGACTGATTGAAAACATTCGTTATGAAAAGGATCATGTGCCTTTATGGGAATATGTCTACACTTACAGTGCACAACAACAATTAAGCTCAAAACTGGTTAATCCCGGCACCTTTGATCAAGTTAAAGAAAGCTATCATTATAATGCTACAAGTCAACTAGCTAATGTAATCCATGAAAGCAGGAATGCACATTGGCAAACTAATTATGAATGGGATAATAACAATAATTTAACACACAAAACAAAAGAATGTTTGTCGGGCACATGCCAGTCTCAAGCGTGGGAAGGAGTTTATAACCAGGCAAATCAGCTCATAGAAGCCAGACAAAATGGACAGATAATAAAACTTAATTATGACGAAAGAGGGAATCGATTAAATGACATAAAAGGTAATCGCTATTATTATAACCAGACGAACCAATTGATTGGTTTTTTGAATACGACATTGGATCAAGAAGTCTTGTTTAGCTACCTGCCTGGCAGTAATATGCGTTTTAATAAAGTCATTCAGGACAACAAAGGCAATAAACAAAGTGTACAATTTTATTATGATGAATACGCTATTCCTCGTTTGGTCAATGAAGTTGGTCAAGCGCGTAAATTGTATCATTATCTTGGTATAGTGCCGACAGAGGTTATAGAAGATAAAGGAGATCAAACACAGCTAATAACGTTGGCAGGGTTAGACAGTGCTGATAAAGGGATAGTGGATAACAGCATAAAAAGTTTGGCTAATTTCGAATTTTTTAAAGAATACCAGGATCAGGAGAGTCAATTAGTTTATTTGCGGAATCGGTATTATGACCCATTGACAAGTAGTTTTATCCAAAAGGATATGACGGAGTTATTAAATCGTTATGGTTATGCAGATGGTGATCCTGTTAATTTGATTGATCCGTTGGGATTAAGTGCTCAACATTACCAAGAGACACCTAATGCAGTCGAAAAAACCGAAGGGATCAGAACATATTCAACAATACAGAATGTTTTATGGTGGACTAACATTGCTTTGGCGTTGATACCGATAGGTATAGAAGCTT
>NZ_QLIT01000185.1 GCF_003574485.1 Facilibium subflavum | reverse complement strand
CACCTTGGTATACGCAGGTGCCAATGCGGTGAGATTATCCGCATCTCTTTTAGGGAACTTCTCATGAAAAGTCTGTGTTAATCTTTCTAATAGCGATACTACTCTTTCGTCGTAATGCATTAACTTACCTGCTTCGTTTTAAACAAAATACGACAGCAATGATAAGCTAGTTTGCCGCAAGGCTCAAGTATTATTTAAATGAGTTTTTTTATTGGATTATTAGGTTCTGTGAACCAATTTTTTTACCGCATCCAAATCAAACTCCCAGAAAAGTTTAAAAATCCACTAAAACTGATTATTGTTTTATCAAATCTTGAAAAAACTCTACGAAAGTGCTTCAGCTTCGAAAAGAAACATTCAATCAAATGCCTTTCTTTGTAAATTTCCTTATCATACTCATGCGGCTCTTTTGCATTACTTCTTGGTGGAATGACTATATTACACCCTCTTTCAAGTAAAAATGCATACAAATCCTTTGAGTCATAAGCTTTATCCCCAAGCACATTTGCATCACGCACATCACTTAACAACGCTTTTGACTGTGTACTCTCATGTATCTGTCCAGTTGTAAGGATGAACTTGATTGGCCGACCTACCC
>NZ_QLIT01000184.1 GCF_003574485.1 Facilibium subflavum | reverse complement strand
AGGATTGCAAGCAGCAGCCTAAATACCCACAAATTCCGAATGCGCCCGAAAAGAGCAACTTTCTTATGAAGGATTTTATCGATTATTTAAAAGAGATGTCAGCAGGCAGGTCTCAATACAACTAACCTCTCACCGCATGTATTACGCTCTGACTTCAACACCAGTGCAGCACTGGCCGGTGCTGATTTGGTCAAAATGCGTGAAATTACCAATCAGTCACTTAATACGCAACAACGATACATCAAAAAAGTTAATCTTTTTGAGAATAATGCTAATAATAATATTTATGCGTACTTTGATAATGATAAACCCACTAATTAATGTTTTGAGTAACTGATGATATCGGAATCATCATCCTCAAAATCAAATTGAAAGATATCATCCGGGTTGTCTCTTAGATTGCGCACGATTTCTTTTTTGGCATTTGAAATATGATCATTCTCTAGCAAAGCCATATAGGCGTCATAATCATGATCACAGGAATAGCAATAGAAGCTATAACAGGCTTCTTTAAAATCATCGTCATTATCAATCGCAATACAGCTGCGCGTACATATATTGATGATATCAATAAGATTAAAAGAAAATTCACTGAAGAAAAGGAAGTCACTAAATAATCCCATATCTTTAGGGTTGTTATCCAAACCAAACATGATCAAGTGCTTAAGGTTAATATTGCCAGATTTAAAATATTTCCTGATCAAAGGCATATTGCAGTCATCTGAATATTTTTCTGCTAGGAAATCACATAGTATGTCTTCTGAGGGTTGAATATTAGATTCAAAATAATAGACAATCCGTTGCTGTCTTTGCGTCTCAGGTTTGGCTATCAACTCCTCCTGATCTTCAATATCATCGCCATCATCATAAAATGCAAAACCATATTCCTCTAGCTTTTTCTTTACCTCTTCAGGGCTTTTGCATTTATTGGTTTCAGACAATATCTCATCGAATTTCTTATTATCATTATTCTGGTTTTTCATGGGTATGCCTTATTGAATTTTTAACCATTTCACTGCACGTGCTTTGCCTTCACTTTTGACGACATTATCGTCTCTTAGCTTATAAAGCTGTGACCTTATCTGCTGATCAGTTAAATCTGACAGATGGTTTTTTAAATCTGCAAACGTAAACTCATTTGGCATTTCCTGCAATATCGCCTTTTTAACCTTTAGCCACAGTGGCGTTGACTTTGTAGTACGCGTTTTAGCAACTGCTGTTGCAATAGCATCATTGGTTGGGTCATTATGTTTTTTGAGTACTGCTTCAAAGAACCTTAAGGACCAGTGATTTGCTTCTTTTCTATTACCTGCATAAATAATCGGTAAATTAGGGTGTAAGACGGATAGCTCAGCAAGCGCCCTTCGCATATGAGCAGGTGATGAATATTTACCTATTTTATCACTGGAGAGAAAATCACCATACTGTGCCTCGATCACCACTGCCGCATGACGGTAGGTTGATAACTCTGTTAGTTGCTGGTGTAAAACCTGAATTTTAGCGATGTCTGACAACATATTATCAAACGTTTTACGCTCGACAATTGCTTCGATCTCATTATCAAGCATCAGTGCATAATCACCAACAGACAGATTTTGTCTTGTAATGTTGTGCTCGCCAAATTTCCAAGGATAACGTTCATTACTGTCAATGACCACTTCTAGGTCTGCCAGTTTTGGCTGTAAACTTAAATTACCACGAGTACGGTGCTGATTAATTCCCTGCTGTGTTCTAAAGAAAATCTGCTCATAATCTCCCTCTTTGGTTTTATATTTCTTACGCAAAAATAAAAACTCACAGCGTTTTTTCATCGATCTATCAAGCATGACAGACAAACGTTTACCTACTCTCTTGACAAAAACAACAGGCACTTCTTCTATAACCTTTCCAGAAATAATCTCTGGTTTTTCATTGGCGCGTATACAAAAGATATTACCACTGGCACCTGGCCATTTATCCTGTGTTAAAAGTGACAGCGTTGGGTTGCCTTTTTCTATGATGCTTACTCGGTAAGGAAACTTATCACTGCTTGTCTCCTCAACACGCCAGACTGAAGCACCTTTATCATCAGGCTTGGATTTGAAGAATATCTGCTCATAGTCACCTGGCTTGTTTTTATATTTTTTTGTGACAAATCTAAATTCACATTGCTGATTAGTCGTGCGATTGAGTTTAATTGAGACCTTAGTTTGGTCTTCTAACCATCTGACTGAACTAATTTCATCCTCTTCAACCAACTCGATTGCGTTAATATCTGGCTTAGCATCATGACGAACACAAAAAACAGATTCATCATCTGATGGCCATTTTTTCTGCACCAACAGTTTGAGATTGGTTTTTTCTGATTTTTCAATGGTAATCAGGTAGGGGTATTTTTTATCGTCTGTTTTTTCTAATTTCCACATAAATGATCGAAAGCTCTTTACTAATGCAGCATATCCACTATAACAAAGCTTGTTTCGATGATATAGAATAACATTGCTTAACAGGTTAAATTATGAATAATATAACGATATTCATACAGATATGACAGGAGGTATAAAATGGATGTGACTCAGCAACTTCAGCAGGCAAAAACAAATAATAGTAAGGTCACTGTTACGATTATTGGTGATAAGACTTTTTCAGGCAAAGTAATCAATATTGCCCGCAATCACGTTAAGCTCGAAACATCGCATAATAGTGAAGTATCACTGTGGATTGAGTCGATTTCTGATTTTCAAGTTTCAAATGAGCATAACAGTGAGGCAATTGATGATTAATTTTTCTGAACTGAAGAAACTAACACCTCATGAACATCAAAGAGGTTGCTTTGGCAAATGTGAGACTAGCCCGATTAATAAACAGCTGATACTTTATACTGATGGTAAAGCTATTTATACTCAGTTTCAGCCACTGGAGAGGCATATCGGCTGGGGTACCATCCTACACGGTGGCATTTTAACAACCATTATGGATGAAATACTGGGATGGGAAGCTGTACTTCTGGCTAAGATGGTCTGCGTGACCAAAAAAATTGAAGTCCAATTTCATCATCCAGCACAGTTTGATGACAGCTACACCATCACGGCAAAATACCTTAAACATACGCAATCAGAAATAATTGTTGAAGGTGAAGTGCATAATTCAGGGAACATTCTTATCATGTCAGCTACTGGTGTCTTTAGCCCACTGCCCGCACAAGCTATTGATAAACTTGGCATTATGCCTCCTGAACAGTTGCAGTTAGTGTTAGAATACATAAAAAGCATTGAGAAGGCATGATGGCAAAATCACAATAATTAGTTTAGTGTAACAAAAAAGTATAACGTAAACACTAATGCTATTATGTGATAAAATTGGTCTTTACAATTCATATTTTAACTATCGTAAAACGATCGTTTT
>NZ_QLIT01000183.1 GCF_003574485.1 Facilibium subflavum | reverse complement strand
CATACTTTATACCCCATTTTTGCCAACTTACTGAGCCTGTTTTTGAATCTTTTTGTTTTATTTTGAACACTAAAACCCTCTATTAATGAAGATGCGCTTCGAGACCGACAGCTTGGGCCAATTTATACCACTTAAGAAAGCTAGAACCCATGCTAGCTATCTACATTAATATAGATTTTTCAGACGAGTGGGTTTGTTTGTCTTTAGAAATTCTTGGACGCCAAATTCATTAAAAAACCCTTTAAGCCTAGTTTCAGTCAAATGATCACCAAACATTATGCCTTGAAGCGTTGAAATATCATGAAAGTTTCCTTTAAATACTTGACCATTTTTAAATCTCATTTCTCCAAATAAAAATCCTTGTGAGTCTACAGTTCCACTAAATGTCTCAAATAAAGTAAAAGAATCTTGGTTTTTTTCTAAAAAATTTTTGAAGCTATTGTAATTAAAGGGGCGGTTTAGTTCTTTTAAGTATTTACAGCTTAATAGTTTTTGATTTTCTACGTTTAACTCTTCTATAATCTGTGTATGATTGTTTGTAATAGAGGGGTTAGTCTTCTCTTTAAATGTAATTTTAGCATCTGCGCCTTTTGCACGACTAACTCCGCTAAATTCTATTTCATGCATACTTGTTGTAAAGGACCAGTTTATTTCAGTTCCCTCTGCGGGGATGGTAAGCTCGGAAGTGTTGCGATTTCCTCCTATTGAACTACCCCTTGTATTAGCAGAAAAGGCTTTGTATCCAAGAAAACCATTAAATAATACCAGCAAAATACTCGTTGCAATTAAAATTTCTGAAGAGCTGTCAGGCAATAAATAATTTAAAGTTAATGATAGACCTATTAATGAAACATCGATGCTTAATACTTTCATAATATGTGCTAACGTATATCCTGCATACTTATATCCCAAAGCTTCTATACCTATCGGT
>NZ_QLIT01000182.1 GCF_003574485.1 Facilibium subflavum | reverse complement strand
ATACATAAGGTCACTTTTCCTTGCAGCTCAAACACTTGGCAAATCATATGATATAACGCCTGTGGAGAAAATGTCAGTCGCTTCATAAACCGTTGTATGCGCTTGTAAACGGACGCTTGTTTGCTGTATGTTGCAAATGTCTTCGAAATTTTAGCAAGATTAACACTTTGCACGACAAATAATCCCAAAATAATGTGCGAAAGGCATTCTAAAGTATGACGAGTATGGTTAAAATATTGTAACAGTAGTTGTTCAAGTGCTTTGGCGTGTTCCATGTGCATTGTTTATTAAGTTTTTGGCGAAACAAAAATGCCATGAAAACCGCTAAAAATAAAGCGTTGATTCAGCTACTGTCCTGTAGTGTGATATATTTTAATAATTTAAGAAGGTTTATAGATGCAAAATCAACATGAACATCATGCGCTAAAAAACAAACATATCGTTATTATGGCAGGTGGCACAGGTGGGCATATTTTCCCGGCACTTGCCGTGGCTGATGCGCTGGTTAAACAAGGTGCGACGGTTTCGTGGCTTGGTACAAGCTATGGTTTGGAAAAGAAGCTTGTTGAGAACAGGTTCCCTTTAGATTTTTTGCGTATTAAAGGGGTGAGGAAAAAAGGATTGTTTAAAAAGCTTTTTATGCCGTTTTCGCTATGTGGTGCAATTTTACAGGCGATGTGGTTTTTGAAAAAGCGTAAGACAAAAATTGTATTAGGCTTTGGTGGTTATGCATCAGGGCCAGGTGGTCTTGCAGCTAAAATCTTATTTATTCCTTTGATTATCCATGAGCAAAATGCAAAACCAGGTATGACGAATAAGGCACTGGCAAAATTTGCTAATCAGGTGCTTTGTGCCTTTCCTGTAAAAGGTTTTTCGCGGTCAAAAAAAGTACAGGTGATTGGAAATCCGATTCGTGATGAGATCCGTGCGCTTCATGATAAAGACCATGATTTTTATAAACATATGTTAAATGTCTTGGTTTTGGGTGGAAGCCAAGGTGCACAACGCCTGAATCAGGCGTTGCCTATGGTGCTGAAAAATTTGCCAACAGGCGGGCAGGTTAATATTTGGCATCAAAGTGGTCAAGGTGATTATGAGGCAACATTAATGCGTTATCAAGAGCAGGGGCTTGATGCTCATACAGTTGTAAAAGTTACACCTTTTATTGATAATATGGCAGAGGCCTATGCATGGGCAGATATTGTTGTTTGTCGAGCAGGTGCTTCCACCGTATCAGAGGTTGCTGCAGCAGGTATACCTGCCTTTTTTGTACCATTTCCACATGCAGTTGATGATCATCAATATCACAATGCACAGTTTCTTGTTCAAGCTGAGGCTGCAGTTTGCATCAGAGAAAGCTACTTTAATGCGGAGAAATTAGCTGCATTTATTCGAGCGATGGATTTAAATAGACAACGTTTGGTTGAAATGTCGTCCCATGGCAAAGGTGTTGCACATCTGGCCGCTACTGAGCATGTTGTTTCCTGGGTTAATCATCTGATAAAATAGTTGAAATTTGCGCATAAAAACTCTAAGCTAACACGTGATTTTGAAAACAACAGTTAAAATAGAGGTGTGGCGATGAAACCGGATATGGGCAAGCTTATGCAGCAGGCACAAAAAATACAAGAACAAATGAAAAAAAAGCAAGATGAGTTGCAGAACCTTACGGTTGAAGGCAGTGCTGGCGCAGGCTTGGTAAAAGTCATTATGACAGGGAAGCACGATGTGAAGAAAGTTGAGATTGATCCAAGCTTACTCTCAGAAGATAAGGAAATGCTTGAAGATCTTTTGGCTGCTGCTGTTAATGATGCTGTTCGCCGTGTTGAAGAAAAAACGCAAGGTGATATGTCTGAGCTTGCACAAGGCTTGAATTTACCACCTGGATTTAAATTCCCATTCTAGATTTTACAATAGTGGATTGCTTTTCTGCCTTTAAGTAGAAAAGATACTGTCGATGATAATAACCTTAATAAAAGCAATGAACTGACCATGCATGATTTTTTTTCGCCTAAAATTCAAATGTTAATTGAATCATTAAAAAGCTTGCCTGGTGTGGGCAAAAAGACAGCACAGCGCATGGCTATTCAGCTTTTGGATAAAAATCGCCAGGGTGCCAGAAACATTGCAAATAGCATCCAGGATGCCCTGGAAAGCGTCAAACACTGTCAGCGTTGTCAAACCCTTACGGATGAGCCCATTTGCCTTGTATGCCAAAGTCAAAAACGTGACCATACACAGCTTTGTATTGTCGAGAGTATGCTTGATATGGTTGCAATTGAATCAGCTTCTGTTTATCAGGGGAAGTATTTTGTATTGCATGGGCGTATTTCACCACTTGATGGTGTAGGGCCGAATGAACTCAAGCTGCCTACACTTGAGCAAATCGTTGTCAATGAAGGTGTGTGCGAAATTGTATTGGCGCTAAGTCCCTCTGTAGAAGGTGAAACAACCGCGCATTTTATATCAGATATGCTGGTAAAACATCAATGTCATATCAGCAGGATTGGCTATGGTGTGCCATTTGGGGGTGAGCTTGAATATCTTGATCAGCAGACTCTGCTTCATGCATTTAATGCCAGAACACATTTTTAACCTGGAATGCTTTTAATAACCTAAGTTACGCACTTTCTACTTTTGTATATTCCTTCAAGAACTTCTCATTCATTCTGCCTGGTTGGTCACATAAATATTTTCAGTGCAGTCATTCCCGCCAAGCGAGGATGACGTTGATGCACACTTCTACATACATTGAGCACCTCT
>NZ_QLIT01000181.1 GCF_003574485.1 Facilibium subflavum | reverse complement strand
CCTTATCTTGGTGTTGTCTCTTTAGTGCGCATCCGTAATGGCCAACTAAAGGTCAATGATAAAATTAAAGTCATGTCAACAGGCAAAACATATCAAGCTGATCAGCTGGGTGTTTTCACACCTAAAATGAGTAAGCTGCAACAACTCAACACAGGAGAAGTCGGTTTTATTGTTGCAGGAATTAAGGATATTCATGGTGCACCTGTCGGTGATACCATTACACTTGCCAAAAGCCCAACAGATAAGCCTGTACCAGGGTTTAAAAAAGTCCAGCCACAAGTATATGCCGGCATGTTTCCCATCAGTGCTGATGACTATGAAGCATTTCGTGAAGCTTTGGATAAATTAAGTTTAAATGATGCATCGTTATTTTTTGAACCGGAAGTTTCACAAGCCTTAGGATTTGGCTTTCGCTGTGGCTTTTTGGGTATGCTTCACATGGAAATCATACAAGAGCGGCTTGAGCGAGAGTATAACCTGGACTTAATCACCTCTGCGCCAACCGTTGTTTATAAGGTTGTTTTGAAAAATGGGGAAGAAATAGAAGTTGACAACCCTTCTCGCCTACCTGCTCCTACAACGATTGATACGATAAGTGAGCCAATTGTTCGCGCCTCAATTCTTGTTCCGCAAGAATTTGTTGGAGCGGTCATTACCCTTTGTGTTGAAAAACGTGGTACACAGGTAGATTTAAACTATATGGGGCGACAAGTCTCTATTGTTTATGACCTACCCATGATCGAAGTAGTTGCTGACTTTTTTGACCGGTTAAAATCTGTAAGCCGTGGCTATGCTTCTTTAGATTATGAACTCCAACGTTATGAAGCGGCCAATATGGTACTATTGGATATTTTAATCAATGGTGAAAAAGTCGACGCACTTGCCAGTATCGTTCACAAAGACCAGGCAGCCTATAAAGGCCGAGAGCTTGTTGAAAGACTTAAAGAGCTTATTCCAAGGCAAATGTTTGAAGTGGCAATTCAAGCGGCTATTGGTGGCGCAATCATTGCCAGAAGCACGGTAAAAGCCTTACGAAAAAATGTTTTAGCTAAATGTTATGGTGGCGATGTTTCTCGTAAAAGAAAACTGCTGGAAAAGCAAAAAGCCGGGAAAAAACGAATGAAAAATGTTGGCAACGTCGAAGTGCCTCAAGAAGCATTTTTGTCTGTTTTGCGCAAAAAAGACTAACTTTTCAAAACAACGCGCATCCGCCATGCATGTTCACCATCCTCATAATAGTTCAAAAGTTTTTTCATTTGTACAAAGCCAAACTTTTGATATAGCTTTTGTGTTTTCTCATCACTCTCTCGCACTTCCAAGTGGCAATATTGATAGCCTTTTTGATTAAGCATTTCAAACAAATGCTGCAATAAGTAACTTGCCAAATGCTGCCCACGAAATTGTGGCAAAATAGCAAGTGAATAAATACGTGCTGTAACCTTGTTTTTAGGTGCAAAAGCAAGCACATATCCGGCAAGATTTTTTCGAGTATCTTCTAACACCAAAAAAATTGAAGACTTTGCTTTGCTGACAAGATATTGCATTTGTTGGACACTGATTCTATCAGATGAGAAACAAGTATATTCTATATTCAGCAACTGCTTGACATCACACGGCATTGCCTGTCTTATATGAAAGCTTTCCATGCTTACTTCCCGCGGGATTCAAGCTGTTTTAAAAATTCTGACATAATCTGCATATAAAGCTCCTCACCAAGATATTGATCTTCCACGCCACGATCAATACTGGGATTATCATTGACTTCAATCACATAGGCATGACCATCTTTTACCTTAATATCCACACCATAAAACCCTTTGCCAATCATCTTACAGGCACGCAATGCTGCATTTAATACATTTCTTGGCACTTCAAAAGTTGGTAAACAATCAAATTTTCCAGCACTGCTTTTTGTTGAGGTGTGGTGATATATCTGCCAGTGATTACGTGCCATATAATACTTACAAGCATATAGTGCACGTCCATTGATGACACCAATACGCCAGTCAAAATCAGTAAACATATATTCCTGAACAAGCGTCAAAGTAGATTTGTGAAAAATATGGTCCAGTTTTTCCACCAAATCCTCTTGACTATGAACTTTATAAACGCCTGTAGAAAATGCCCCTTCAGGCATCTTAAGCACCACAGGGTAGGAAAAATTTTCCTCAATTTTCTGCACGACCTTAGGGTCTGATCGGCTGATAATCATGGTTTTTAGGCTAGGCACATGGTTATAGGTAAATGCATCATGCAAAAATACCTTATTACAACAACGAAGGATTGATGCAGAATCATCAATAACTACGAGCCCTTGTAACTCTGCTTGTCGCACAAGCCGGTAAGTATGGTGATCTATTGCAGTTGTTTCACGGACAAATAGCGCATCATAATAGCCAAGCGTTAACAACTCATCTGCACTTACCAGTTTTGCTTTAATATTGAGCTTTTCAGCAGCTTTAATAAAAAGGCTTATTGCCCCTTTATTGCTGGGTGGGTATTTCTCTTCAGGATTAACTAAAATAGCCATATCCCAACGATATTTTTTATGATGTTTTTTGGCATTCCAGCGCATATACTCATGATATTGAAGTGCTTCAATCAGTTGTTGTTGCTGAGCTGCTGATAATTGATCAAAAGCCACCTGTTCCACTTTAATTAAAGAAGACACCTCACCTTTTGAAACTTTAAGTACAGGTGCTGGATAATGCATGTAAACGTATTTAGCAAATTTATTAAGTGCCGCATGGCTGCTTTGACCAAAGAAGAAATAAACAGGCTCAGAGAAGGATTCCCCTTTAAGCCATAAATAGCCTTCTTTTGTACAGTTCTTCTCATCCAGGATAATCTGGACACTATCGCGTATTTCATTAATGGTTTTAATATCGGGTAATATCGCATGATTACGCGCCTCTGCAAGCAAAGAGCAATAATAGCCTTCTCCCAAATATTGTCGTGTATCGCAAAGATTAATAATTCGCACATGTGGTTGGTGTAACTTAGGATAGTCATGCAAATAGGTATCAAAAGAAATAACGTTATTTCCGGCATGGCTATCTAAGAGTGGACAGTCATTATCAACAACAATAAGCGTCTCTGTCATTTTTGTATATCCGTGTAATGTTAAATACGCTGCACTGTATACCAACCCATAATCCCTTTGATGAGTGATTATTACTATATGCGCAGTGCCAATAGTTTCGCAATAAAAATCATTGCTTGGATATTTTACATTGCTTATGCTTTATTTGGAATACCTGCCTGGTTAGACGCAACCATATTTTGTAATTTCTGTTGCAACCCACCAAAACCACTATTACTCATAATGACAAAATGCTGAAATGGTTTTTCTATACAGCTTTGACTGAACCTTTCAACAATGGCTTCGATGCTATCAAAAACCAATATATTTTCATTACCAGATAATGATGCTATATGCCATTGCATCTGCTCATGCTGATAAAACCATACTTCATCAGCAACCTTCAGTGCGCTACACAAGGCTTCTTTATGCACGCCTTGCTTCATTGTATTTGATCTTGCTTCAATAATGGCGATGACCTTTTCATCCTGTTTGGCTTTGGATTTAACCGCGTTTAATGTATGCAAAACAGCGGTTGGATGATGTGCAAAGTCATCATAAATAGCCAAACAATCATTTTTATATAAGCACTCTAAGCGACGCTTGACACCTTTAAATTCCTGCAATGCTTTTGCGATAATTACCGTATCAATTCCAAGCGCTTTCGCAATCTTATAAGCACTTAAGGCATTTTGTGCATTATGCAGACCAAGATGCATCCAGGAGATTTCACATTTCTCACTCCCCTCCTCAATCATAAAATGTGAAAAATCTGGGCTTAATGGGATAAGATTTTTTGTTTTTATCGGGATCTTCGTTGACCAGCACCCCATATCAAGTAACGTACTAACATGTGCATCCTCCAAGGGATAAAAAATCCTGGCCGATTTAGGTAAGGTTCGAATAAGGTAGTGAAATTGACGATAGATATCCTTGATGCCCTCAAAGATATCAGCATGGTCAAATTCCAAATTATTAATAACCAGTTCCTGTGGATGATAATGCATAAATTTCGACCTTTTATCAAAAAAAGCCGTGTCATACTCATCGGCTTCGATGACAAAGTATTCAGCATCGGTTAAGCGTGCTGAAACACCAAAATCCTGTGGCACGCCACCGATAAAAAAACCAGGGTTAAATCCAGCGTAATCAAGAATTTTTGCAATCAATGATGTCGTTGTTGTCTTGCCATGTGTACCAGATACGGCAATTACCTTTTTATTTTTCAACACGGCATCATAAAGCCATTGAGGCCCTGATGTATAAGGAATGCTCCGTTCTAATATGGCTTCAATAATTGGTAATCCACGCTTCATTGTATTGCCAATAATTACCTTATCCGGCTTACAATCAAGCTGGCTTATATCAAACCCTGAAATGATTTCAATCCCCATCTGTTGTAAATAGGTGCTCATTGGTGGGTAAACATTTTGATCAGCACCGGTAACTTTATAGCCCTGCTGTTTTGCTAATACAGCTAAAGCACCCATAAAAGTGCCGCAAATTCCTAGAATATGAATGTGTTTCATTACTCACCTTGTTGTTTTATTCGCTCAACGATTGAGGAAGTTGAATGGCCAGGCTTTAAAGTAATTGTCTTGACCTGTCCACCATTTGCCAGAACCTCTTTGGCACCGGCAATTTCATCGATTTCATAGTCTGCTCCTTTGACTAAAACATCTGGCAGTAGCTTACTGATAATTTCTTTTGGTGTATCTTCATCAAAAGGAATAACCCAATCAACACAAGCCAAGGCAGATAAAACCTGCATTCTGGAATTAACATCTACGATAGGTCTGTTTTGTCCTTTTAAACGCTTAACTGATTCATCGGTATTGACAGCAACAATCAACCGATCACCAAGCGCTCTTGCTTTTTGTAAATATGACACATGTCCTGCATGTAGAATATCAAAGCAACCATTGGTCATGACAATTTTCTCGCCTTGAAGCCTTGCTTCTTTCATTGCCTGGAGCACCTCATCTTGTGTCAGAATCCCTTTATTAACAGGCACTTGCGCATGTAATGCATCATGCAACTCTTTTGGGCTTAGTGTTGCCGTACCCACTTTGCCAACAACCACACCGGCTGCAGCATTGGCCAAACGCATTGCTGAAATAAAATCATATCCTGATGATAATCCCATTGCCATCACAGCAATCACCGTGTCTCCAGCACCTGTTACATCAAAAACCTCCCGTGCGACGGTTGGGATTGTTTTGTAACTTCCATCCTTTAATACCAGTGTCATCCCTTCCTGACTTCGGGTAATCAATAAACCACCTAAGTCACATTGATCAATCAAACTTTTGGCTTTAGTAATAATATCTTTTTCGCTGAAGCACGCACCGACAACTGCTTCAAATTCACTTTTATTCGGGGTGATCAGTGTTGCACCACGATAACAGGTGAAATCATTGCCCTTAGGGTCAATCAACGTTTGCACACCCTGGCTTTTTGCCAATTGAATCAACCCTTGTATATCACTTAAGGTTCCCTTGCCATAATCAGACAACACCATAACGTTATATGCAGAAATAATCTTTGCAATATCTTTAAACATCTTGGCTTTATTCACACTTTGAAAGCCTTCTTCAAAGTCCAAGCGTAATAACTGCTGCTTTTGTGATAATACACGAAGCTTGGTAATCGTTGGCAAACCTGTTTGTAGAAAATGGGTGTCAATAGATTTCTCAACCAGAAATGACTGTAAGGTTTGGGCTGCTTCATCCTTACCAACTAATGAATAGATACCTGCTTTGGCTGAGAGTGCTGCAATATTTAGCGCAACGTTCCCAGCGCCACCGGCACGATCCTGGATGTTTTTTACATGGACAACAGGAACAGGTGCCTCAGGAGAGATACGACTGGTTGTACCATAATAGTAACGATCCAACATAATATCCCCAACCACAAGTACACGCGCATTGGATAAATTGTTTTGCATAAATAATAAGCCTGACTTTCTTTAAAACTTAAACTGACGCATCGTGATTGTGATGTTATACTAAATTTCACTAAAATCACACCCCAAAACGCATGCATTCGATGAGCAAAACGTATTATATCATCTCGGATTTACATTTAAGTGCTGATCGCCTGGTGATCGTAAAGCTGTTTGAGCAATTTTTAAATGATATCGCTAAAGCCAATACACAACTGTATATCCTGGGAGATTTTTTTGATTATTGGATTGGAGATGATGACCCCACTCCCTTTAACCAGATAATTGCAGATAAACTCAAAAAAGCGCGCGACAATGGTCTTGAAATCTTTTTAATGCATGGTAATCGCGACTTTCTTATTGGCAGAAGCTTTGCCAAAAAAGCCAATATCTCACTGATTGACGACCCCTTTATCCTAAAGGCAACAAACCAAGAAATCTTATTGATGCATGGGGATTTATTATGCACGGATGATAAAAGCTATCAGTTATTTCGCAAGCTTTCCCGCAATATTCTAGTTAAAAAACTTTATTTAAGCCTGCCTTTATCCTTACGATTAAAGCTTGCTAAAAAAATCCGTCAGAAATCACAGCAAAAAAATCAAAAATATAAAATCATCGATGTGACTGAAAAAGGCATTCAAAAATATATTAATGGCTATCAAACACTTATCCATGGGCACACCCACTTAATGGATATCCACCATAAAGACAGTTATACGCGCTATGTGCTTGGGGACTGGTTTAAAACAGGGAGTTATATTAAGATCCAAGGCAGTGATATTGTGTTAAAGCACTACCCAGAAAAATAAGCGTAAATTTGGTGTCATTCCTTAAATTTGTTATACTATGTATAATTAACTTATTTAGGAGAATAGCAATGCATATCAATGCAAAAATTTTAAAATGGGGTAATAGCCTTGGTATTAGGCTTTCAGGCGCCTTAAAAGAATTAACAGATTTTAAGGAAGGGACCGCTATCGATGTTGAAATCAAAGATGACGGTTTATATATCACAAAGGCCAAGAATAAAAAAATATTGCCTTTTTCTGAATCATCGCTTCTTAAAGAACTCGACCCAAAAGCCCATAATGCGCTATTAGCAGCACCAAAAGGTAATGAGTGGCATGACTAAAGCATATATTCCTGAACGCAATGATATTGTATGGCTTGATTTTGAGCCACAAAAAGGCAAAGAAATCGGCAAATACCGCCCTGCTTTTGTGCTTTCATCAAAAGAGTACAATAAAAAAACAGCTACAGTTATTTACTGTCCTGTTAGTACATCTATACGAGGTGGCGCAACTGAGGTACCTATTCATAACATCGATAGTCCATCTGTTGTTGTAACCTCAATTGTGCAAACATTATCGTGGAAAGATCGTAAATGCAAATTTATCGCCAAAGCAGAAGAAGGTGTTTTTAGAAACGTGATCCTTCGACTGTTACCTTTAATCGGTGCTGAGGAAGTCATAGACCAAGAACTGACGCAATAAATATTAAGGTGGCGTATTACCTGACGGCACAAACTTTCCATTAAAGTTTGTGAAATTTAGTCTTGGCAAAATTTTCTGATTGATTAAGCATACTCAATATGCTAAGCCATTGCTTTCTCGTGGCATATAATCACCTTTGGATGATTGGAAATAATATCTTTAACAAGCTCAATATTAAGAGCTCGGGGATGATTTTGTTTTGCATAAAGCACTGTCTTAACACCTTTGATTAATAACAGATCCCCACCACAGCGAATTGGTAGCGGATCTGCCTGCGAATTTAGCACAGTCGCATTTTTATATACTAGGTCGTCTGTCACTACAAATGCCGAATCTATTCTTAGATTACTGATTTTGGCATAGATACTAGTCATACCACCCCTATAAGGAATAAACATTGCTATGATAACGAAGGCAAAGAGGAAACTTACATAAGTTACTGCTTTAGAATACTTAAGCTTTTGACCTCTTTCAATAATGTCCATAATTAACCAGAAACCAATAAAAAGTGGCAACATCCAACCAGTTAAATAAATTCCAGTAGCAGAAAGGGGCAGACACATCAGCCACATCACACCAGCAGCCCATCCAGAATTTTCACACATTTTATAAACTAGTGGACTAACATCTTTCACAGAAAACTTACCATTTCTCCATATTTTCAAGCCTTTGAACAGTATTATAAATAAAAAAATCGCCCCTACATAAAGTGTCCATGAAGAAACTATTAGCGCAAATAGTAGTAATATCTCTGCCACAAGCATACCAACTGAATAAGAGTCCATAACAATGCCAGCATCCATCGCATATAACGCATAAGCAACGATTGCAAGTCCGATACCCGCGAGAGCTATGCAAGTCAGAAAATTAACTATATCTTTCAGTAACTCACTAAAAGACTTATTTTCTTTATTAAGCGCCTCTGTTTCCATGAATAATTTCCCGCCATTATTGTATCAGGCAAGTTTACATAATTAAGAATAAAAACTTAACCAAAACATTCAAACTTGTTTTGCCATTTATTAAAAATATGACTATCCTAGGCATACCAAATTTGAACACTTTTACCGATGGGGGATTTATGCCCAATGGAGCGTATAACCAATAAAAAACCACTGATTAGCATTCGTAACCTTGTCAAACGATTCGATGATGGTCACACGGCTGTTGACGGGATTTCCCTTGATATTTATCCAAAAGAATTTTTTGCGTTACTTGGCAGCTCAGGCAGCGGTAAAAGCACGCTTTTACGTCTACTGGCAGGATTTGAGCAGCCCACAGATGGCAAGATTTTAATCGACGGGGTTGATATGACAAAAGTCCCTGCCTATGATCGCCCGATTAATATGATGTTTCAATCCTATGCACTTTTCCCACATATGAGTATTGAGCAAAACATCATGTTTGGCTTAAAGCAGGATAAACTTCCCAAAGAAGAAATTATTAAACGTACGCAATCTGCATTGAAAATCATTAAGATGGAACATCTTGCCAAACGAAAGCCCCATCAGCTTTCCGGTGGCCAAAGGCAACGTGCAGCTTTAGCAAGATGCTTAGCCAAAAGACCTAAATTAATTCTATTGGATGAGCCTTTGTCTGCATTGGATAAAAACCTTCGCGATCAGATGCAGTTTGAACTTGTTGACATTCAAGAGCAAACCGGTAGCACTTTTATCATGGTAACACATGATCAAGAAGAAGCCATGACGATGGCAACACGCATTGGTATTATGTCTGAGGGCTGGCTTGAACAGATAAGCACACCTCAGGAAGTTTATGAGTTCCCACAAAGCCGTTTTGTTGCTAACTTTATCGGCAAAAGTGCCATCTTTGAAGGTGCTATTGATACGATTGATGATGGTTTTAGCATTATTGAATCCAATGAAACCAAATGTGCTTTTAAGCTTGATCGTAAAATTGAAGGTGTTGAAGGACAGCAAATCTGGGTTGGTCTTCGTCCTGAAAAAATCATGATTTCTAAAACACCACCTGAAGGTTATGACCCTAAAAGACCAATCAATACAGCAATTGGCAAGGTCCAGGATATCGCCTACATGGGTGGACTTTCAACTTATCATGTAAAAACGGCCTCTGGCAAGCTGATTAAGGCTACGGATTTTAACGTTGAGCGTAATGCGGATCACCCCACATGGGATGATGTTGTTTATCTGACCTGGGAACAGGAAAACATCATGGTGTTATATTCATGAAACATCTGTCACCTGATTTTATTCAAAAATGGCAGCATCGTTTTATCATTGCCATTCCCATGCTGTGGTTTTTGATCTTTTTATTAATTCCCTTTTTATTTGTACTGGCGATAAGCTTTACGATCCCTGCCGATGGAACCCCACCTTTTAGTGCACTTTTCACCTATGCTAATGAAACACTGCACATCATTTTGCATCTTAGCAATTATATTCAAACGCTACACGCCAAGCTTATCTATATTGCATTGTTTGATTCGGTGAAAATTGCGGTTTTAACCACTTTAATGTGCATTCTTATCGGTTATCCTATGGCTTTAGCACTTGCTAGAATGAAAAAACAAGCCCAACAAATTTTTCTCATTCTCATTATTATCCCTTACTGGACTTCCTTTTTACTTCGCACCTATGCATGGATTACCTTACTTGGTAATAACAAATTCAATGCCTTTTTAATGAAGCTTGGCCTGCCAAGCATGGCGCTGCTTTATAATGATTTTTCCATGTATCTGGGCATGGTCTATTGCTATCTGCCTTTTTTAATCTTACCGCTTTATGCCACTTTGATTAAGCTTGATCCCATCTTAAATGATGCTGCAGCTGATTTGGGTGCCAAGCCCATAAAAACGTTTTTTAAAATCACGCTGCCATTATCTATGCCTGGGCTTATTGCCGGAAGCTTATTGGTCTTTATTCCAGCTGTCGGTGAGGTTGTCGTCCCACAAATCATGGGGGGCTTAAACAGCGTGATGATCGGTAGTGTGATTTGGGAGCAGTTCTTTACTGCTAATAATTGGGGCATGTCTGCAGCTATTTCTGTCATTTTACTTATTATTCTTGTGCTGCCGGTAATCTGGATGCAAAAGATCCAGCAACGTCAATTGCATTATTAAGGAGAGCAAAATGCGATTATTTCCTTTTAGCAAAACCATGTTAATACTTGGCCTTATCTTCTTATACACCCCTTTATTTGTATTGATTCTATTCTCGTTTAGTGACTCTCAAATCATCAACCTTTGGGGAGGCTTCACCTTAAAATGGTATTATGAGCTTATTCAAGACAGTGACATTATCAATGCCGCATTAATCAGCTTGCAGGTAGCACTTACCGCCTCACTGTGTGCGACGATTTTAGGCACGATTGTGGCATATATTATGACCCGCTTTAAATACTTTCGCAGTAAAAACTTCTTATATGGCATGGTCATAACGCCATTGGTCTTGCCTGATATTGTTTTAGGGGTGTCTTTATTACTCATGTTTACCTCGCTGCAAAACATCATTGGCTGGCCACATGGTCGTGGGATGATGACGATTATTCTGGCGCATATAACTTTTTGTACGGCCTATGTCACGATTGTCATGCAATCAAGAATTGCCAGTGTTGATCGATCTATTGAAGAAGCAGCGATGGATTTAGGTGCACGGCCTGCTAAAACTTTTTTTCAAATCACCCTGCCACAGATTATTCCATCCTTGGTTGCTTCGTTCTTACTGGCCTTTACCCTATCCATTGATGATCTGGTTATCACTGAATTTGTCGCCGGCAGCAGTGATCCGACATTGCCAATGTATATCTACTCCACCGTTAAAAATGGGCCAACCCCTGAAATTAACGCACTAGCTACTGTGATGATTGCGATTATCGCCACGGCAATCGTTGTTGGTGGGTATTTTTCTTTTAGACTGGAAAACAATAGGAAAAAGCGTCAGTAGGTTCAGGGTTTTTATAATTTACTGAAGTTACGTATTGTATATTACTTCAAGAACTTCTCATTTATTCTGCTTGGTGAATCACATAAATATTTTCAGTGCAGTCATTCCCGAAAAGCAAAGCTTTGGCGGGAATCCACGCCAGAACATTGCTTACCAATAACCGGTTGGGGCCGTATGCAAAGGCTGATCCAATTGCAGAAAACCTAAAAGGACAGCTTTTGGTTTTAGCCATTACTGCCTTAGTTACTTGCGATTATCACGTGGATCGCCGCCAAGCGACGATGACGTGCTTTACGTAAGGATGACATTATTCTTACAACCCTATTAAGTAAGCAGAGACTACACAACAAATAAAAAGCGTAATATTTTATCCAGCCGCCCCTATTGAACCTGTTTTATTGTATCTGTGCCTTTCCTGTTCGTATTGCATCAAAATAACTCACAAATAGTGTAAATCATTTTGCAGTCATATATACTGATGTCTTTAGAAAAATAAGCAAATATATACCATGCAAGAAAACGGCTTTAAACAGGTCCCTAAAACAGGGGTCATATATGTTATGTCAAAGGCACAAGCCCATGGTTTCTACTATGGCAATGAAGAGTGGTCGAATTTAGGCCAAGGTGCGCCTGAGACTGGCCATATTGACAAAAATCCAGATCGCTTAGCAGGAATTTCATTGGATTATTTGTCTTCTGAATACAGTCCTGTTGCCGGTGACATGGGACTGCGTCAAGCAGTTGCTAATCTCTATAATCAGCGGTTTCGTCAGGATAAATCATCTCAGTATACTTATGAAAACGTTGCCATCTCACCAGGCGGCCGTGCAGCGCTTTGCCGTATTGCCGCAACCTTAGGCAATATCAACCTTGGGCATTTCTTACCCGATTATACTGCTTATGAAGAGTTATTAAGCGTCTTTAGCGGGTTTATATCTATCCCGATTCCTTATGATGAAGCATCTGGGTTTAAACCTGATATCAGGCAAATGGAAAAAGCCATAGTTGACTTAGGGTTAGGCGGAATTCTTTTATCAAATCCTAATAATCCAAGCGGACAAGTCATTATTGGTGAACAGCTAAAGCAATTAACAACATTGGCTAAGCAGCATCGTTGCACAATGATTTTTGACGAATTTTATTCTCATTATATTTATGACACCGAACAAAAGGCTTTTAGCGCTGCTGAGTTTATTGAGGATGTAAACAAGGATAATATACTTATCGTAGATGGATTAACCAAAAACTGGCGTTACCCTGGTTTACGTATCTCATGGACACTTGGCCCCAAATCGATTATTGATAAAATCGCCTCAGCAGGTTCTTTTTTAGATGGCGGCGCGGTACATGCGATTCAAAAAGCGGCTATTCCTTTACTGGATCCTTTACATGCACAAAAAGAAGCAATCTCTATACAGCATACTTTCGTTAAAAAGCGTGATTATATGGTGACACGATTAAGAGAAATGGGATTTGTTCTACCAATGATACCTCAAGGCAGCTTTTATTGTTTTGCTTCTTTGGAAAACCTTCCTGAAGCACTACAAGATGGTATGGCTTTTTTTAAAGCCCTGCTTAAATACAAAGTAATTTGTGTGCCTGGGGAGTTCTTCGACGTCAACCCAGGCCAACGACGTCGTTCAATTAATAAAAGACTAAAAAAATATGTCCGTTTAAGCTTTGGCCCCAGTTTGGCTGAAATCACTCGTGGTCTTGACCATATTCAGGAATTGCTTGATCAATTTGCATGATAATAGGCGTATTTTTATGACAATCATTCAAGTGTAAAACTGTATTCTCTAACACACTTTTCACACAGACAGACGCACAAAATCCCAAGAAATTATTAGATCATTTCTTAGTCACATTTAGATTTTATTTAATCTATTTGCCCTGCTTAAAACCTATAATTCACTGTACGTAATGTTTTATTTGTAACTTATGGAATGTTTATTATGCATGTTTTAATTAAGTATCTAAAAAGTATATTCTGGAGTACACTTCTTATCTTTATGTTATTGTTATTATATGGCTGCTCAAGTAGCGGAGGCTCTAGTGAGTCACAGGCACCAGAGACCTTAGGCCTTAGCATATCTTCCAATAATATTGCACTTCAAGGCAGTCAAATGGAAGTTGCTATCTCCTTAGCACAATTATCACAAAGCGGTTTAAAAGTTGCAGCCGATATACAAAGTGTTTCAAACGTTACCTTGGTATTTATAGACACAAGTAATAATGACAAATTTACATTGCATTATTCCTCAGCCTGCAGTGTGTTAACAAGAGCAAATACATGCTTTATTCGTGTCATACCAAATACATCAGCCTTACCCTTGGCAGGAACTAATATTGCTTATATGATCACAGCACAAGGCCAAGATGGGGCTATCCATAGTGATACGCTTTCTTTTTCAATGAAGACATTAGACTTTGATTCTTCAGGTATTACTTTAGGTGCGGGTGCTTTAAAACGTGTTACCATATCCAATAATTCAGAAGTTACTATTGATTTATCAAATACATCATTTTCTTCTGATCATAATGGTTTATCTTTTTTAAACAATACCTGTAATACTGTACTTTCTGATGGAGAAAGTTGTTATGTAGATATATCAGCACTAAATTCAGCAAACTCAAAAAATACCACTATTACCTTAGTAAATGCTGATAATATAATGCTGTTTGCACAACCTATCAGTGTTGTACGCCCTGTCGTAGCAATCTTACCTGCAACACTTATTAATCTATCAGCAAGCGAAACGCAAAATATCACTATCCAAAATAGCTCACCTGTAGATATATTAGGGCTTTCGATTGAGCTACCTTCTTTAACCGATGTAACCGTGACAGAAAATACCTGTAGTACTTCGCTTCCTGCGTTAGGTAGCTGTTTTATCACTTTTACGGCTAATACAAGCCCAGCCGGAGAAGGGACATTAACGGTAACTGCTGATAACATAGAAAACGTCAGTAAAGCTATCACGACAACCTCGCCTCCAGCACTATTAAATGTTACTTTGACAAAAGATCATATCACCACAAATCGCCTTGGCAATAAGCAAATAGTTGTTACCGTTGAAAATACCTCTGCTGTACAAGATATCAGCGAACTTACCTTTTCCTATGCACCACAAAGCCTATCGTTTATCCCTGTCTTTTTCTTAAGCTCATGTAGTTATTTAGAAAATAATACATTAGGGCGTGGAGAAACCTGTCGCTATGTTATTGATTATGCGCCTACAACAGCAGTATCTCCGGCCAAATTAGATGCAAATATCCAAATCAGTGGTGTTGGCACAGCAACGCAATCAAAACCATTAACATTAAATACCTATCCAGACTTTTATCAAGCACCACACAACGTACAGCGCACCCATCAGGGGACGAGCGATTTTCTCTCTCAAGGCATGTATGTGAAAGGTGATAAAGTTTATCTTGGAACTCAGTCTGGACTTTCAACCTCTGAGGATGGCGGAAATACCTGGAGGAATATAACAGTTGCAGATGGTTTAGGAGATAATGCTGTTTTAGGTGTATTTGCGCTTGATGATAGTATCTATGCTGCAACTAACAATGGGTTATCCATTTCTACTAATAATGGTGATAACTGGATCAATATAACAACTGATCAAGGTCTTATAAACAGTACCATTAACAGCGTTTTTGTATCAGAAAATACTATTTATGCAGCAACACAATTTGGCCTGTCCATCTCCCATGATGGTGGAGATAACTGGACTAATAAGACGACTGACCATGGATTAGCACACAATACAATTAACGATGTTTTTGTCTTAGGTAATAACGTTTATGCAGCAACAAGTGGTGGCCTGTCTATTTCTACTGACTATGGCGAAACATGGGTAAATAAAACTACCAACGAGGGATTGGCGCATAATATTGTTAGAGGTGTGTTTGTCATAAACAATTCAATTTACCTTGCAACAAGTGCCGGTTTATCGATATCCACTGACCATGGCGAGACCTGGATAACAAAAACCACTCAAGATGGCTTAGCAAATAACAGTATTTCAGACGTATTTACGGTAGATAACTTCATTTATGCAGCAACAAACGGCGGCCTGTCTATTTCTACAGATAACGGTGAGACTTGGGAGTCACATACGGTTGCTGACGGTTTAGTCAGTAATGGTACTCGCGCAGTATCGGTCTCAGAAGATAATATTTACGTTGCAACGACAACTGGATTATCTGTTTCTAACGATCATGGTACAACTTGGCAAAGCAAAATACCTACAAATGGGCTTGCAAACAGAATCGTGAATCGTATTTTCATACAAGATAACACCATTTATGCTGCAACAAATGCAGGTATATCAAGTTCTAATGATGGTGGATATACATGGGCTAGTAAATCAACCAATGATGGTTTAGGCGGACTTAACGTTTATGATCTTTACGTATCAGAAAATATTATTTATGCAGCGACTAATAATGGATTATCAATTTCTAATGATGGTGGTGAAACCTGGGTGAATAAAACAAATGCTGATGGGTTAGGGCATAATATTGTTAATGGTTTGAATGTATTTGATAACACAATTTATGCAGCAACGTCAAATGGACTGTCCATCTCTATTGATGGTGGAGATACCTGGAGTAATAAAACCACCAATGATGGGCTTGCTAATAATATAGTTCGTGGAATCCTTGTTGATTCAAACTATATCTATGTCTCAACTGAAAGGGGATTATCAATATCAACTGACAATGGGCAAACATGGACAAATACATTAACAACTAAGCGCATTTATAGAGTTTGGCGGGATAATGATATCATCTATGCTGCCACTGCAAGCGGACTTGATATCTCAACTGATAATGGGCAAACATGGGACAACAAAACCACAGCTGACGGGTTAGCAAATAATCATGTAAAAGCGATCTTTGCGTTGAATAATACTATTTATGCAGGAACACTGGATGGGCTCTCTATTTCAAATGATGGCGGGCAAAACTGGGAGAATTACTCAACCCAACATGGCCTTGCATCAAGCCAAATCAATAATCTGTTAATATCAGGTAGTAATATTTATATTGCTACAGTATCAGGTTTATCTGTTTTAACTATTCCCGGTCAACTATGGACCAAAAAAACAGCAGAAAACGGGCTTGCAAATACAACGACTTTGGATATTTTTTCATTGGATAATAAAGTTTATGCAGGCACCATTGGTGGTCTATCCATATCAGAGGATTATGGAAAAAACTGGATCAGCAAAACGGTGAATGATGGTCTAGCAAGTAATGTAATTCATAGCGTATTTGCCTTAGGTAATTCTATTTATGCTGGAACGGTTGGTGGCCTATCAATATCTCATGATAATGGCGATACCTGGGCGAATAAGACAACAGCTGATGGCTTAGGAGATAATTTCGTTAATGATGTTTTAGTATTAGGTGACAAAGTTTATGCAGCAACTGAAAATGGTCTATCAATCAGTATAGACCAAGGTGAAAGCTGGATTAATAAGACAACACTTGATGGCTTAGCTGCAGATTCAGTCAATGGTATATTTGTGTTAAATACAAAAATTTATGCCGCAACTGATAGTGGGCTATCTATCTCTAATGATAATGGTGACACATGGACAACTAAAACAATACAAAATGGTTTAGGCAGTGATACTGTTCGCAAAGTGTTTGTTTATAACGGAATCATATATGCTGCAACTGGTAATGGGCTGTCAATTTCCACTGACAGTGGTGAAACCTGGATAAATAAAACCACTCAGCATGGTCTAGGTGATGATAATATTTACAACGTGTCCGTATCCAGTGGTGTAATCTATGCAGCAACACGAGGAGGACTATCCATTTCAAAAGATAATGGCGAAACCTGGGTAAATAAAACAGATCAGGACAGCCTAGCGCATCAAATCGTTCGAAGCACTTTTGTCTCAGGCAGTACAATTTATGCTGCGACCAATGGTGGATTATCAATCTCTAGAGATATTCTGTAATACAACATCAGCAAAGCGATAACAAATATGCTTTCTCACCAAGGATAATTTAGGGATTTACTACAAATAAAAAAGCCCGATTTATCGG
>NZ_QLIT01000180.1 GCF_003574485.1 Facilibium subflavum | reverse complement strand
TGTTGTGGTCTAATATTCCTGGACACTTTTATAAGAGATAGTATGATAATCAATTATAGAGGTGTAGATAATGAACAGAAAGAGTTATACAAAAGCATTTAAAGAAGAAGCGGTTTCTTTAGTATTAGAACAAGGCTACAGTGTTTCTGAAGCAGCTGCATCAGTTGGTGTTCGCACAAATATGCTATATCGCTGGAAGCAACAATTTGAGCAAGAAAAAGCTGGTAATGTTGTAACAGCAGATGAACGCGCTGAGCTGGTGCGACTACGCAAAGAGAATAAGCGCCTTAAGATGGAGAAAGAAATCCTAAAAAAGGCCAGCACCTTCTTTGCCAAAGAGCTCAAGTAAGGTATCGCTTTATCAAATCGCAGCTAAATTGCTATCCTGTTGAACTGCTTTGTGATGTGATGCAGGTAAGTCGCTCTGCTTATTACCGCTGGTGCCGTCATCCAGCAAAGGCATTAAGTTCACATGAATTAATGCTTTATCGGCGTATGAAGTTATTATTTGCTGAGTCCCGCGGAAGCCTGGGATCAAGAGGACTGATGAAGCAATTGCGCAAAGAAGGTTTTACGATTGGCCGCTATAAGGTAAGAATATTGATGAAGAAGCTAGATTTAAAAGTCACGCAACGCGTTGCCTACAAAGTGACAACAAAACGCAAACATAGCCACCAGGTGGCAGATAACCTGTTAAACCAACGGTTCACACCCTTGTTTGCGAATCAACATTGGGCTTCAGATATTACTTATCTTCGTACCGGTGAAGGTTGGAGTTATTTAGCGATTGTGATGGACTTGTACTCACGACGCATTGTGGGTTGGGCAGTTGATAAGCGCATGACAACGAACCTGGTTTCTAAGGCAACGAAAATGGCCATTTACTTAAGGCGCCCAAAACCTGGCTTGATATTTCATAGTGATCGTGGTTCACAGTACACAAGCAAAGCGTTTGGTAAACTGTTGGCTCAATATAAGATAAAGCCATCGATGAGCGGTAAAGGCGCTTGTTGGGATAATGCCGTTGTTGAACGATTTTTTGGCAGTTTAAAGCATGAGTGGCTGGCGAATGTCCGACACTTAACACGCCAAAGTATGGCAGAGGATGTTTTTGCCTATGTGCGTTATTACAACAAAAGACGGTTACATACCGCCAATGGGGATTACTCACCTATTGACTATGAGAATTTAGGAGATTCTCTTAACAATGTGTCCAATTTTAGTTGACCAGAACACCTTAATGTTCACTGCCGAATAAGCAGCTTAGAAAA
>NZ_QLIT01000179.1 GCF_003574485.1 Facilibium subflavum | reverse complement strand
GTAATATAGTCATCCCACCAAGAAGTAATGCAAAAGAGCCGCATGAGTATGATAAGGAAATTTACAAAGAAAGGCATTTGATTGAATGTTTCTTTTCGAAGCTGAAGCACTTTCGTAGAGTTTTTTCAAGATTTGATAAAACAATAATCAGTTTTAGTGGATTTTTAAACTTTTCTGGGAGTTTGATTTGGATGCGGTAAAAAAATTGGTTCACAGAACCTAGCATAACGCTCCATGAGGTTGGTTTTTTTGTTTTCAGCTCCAGAAATACCTTTTGGAGAAAAAAATTTCAACCTCATCACAGTATATTTATGCACGCTTTTTAATCTTTTATATCGAACTCACGTTACTTAAAGTTATGCAACCAGATCACTTTCATCTATATAATCACCCACACCTTGAGCATGAAATATATCATTTCCCTGCTCACAAGTTGTCTGATCATGCAATGATGTACTCGAACGAAAATCCCAAACTAAGCTCGCTGCATCATGATACCCTTCATAATGCTGCAGTACTTGGTGAGTCGCGAATTGCTGCTGGTAAAATTCTTTTGAGATGCTATCAAGCACATCTGCTGTTATCCCTTGGTCAACAAAGCGCATTACCTCCTGATCAGAATGGCGAGAAGCATGCTCAAGCGTAAATAGCACAATCTCCCTAGTGTGATTGTTGTTTTGCTCGATATCACTTAATTTTACAATACATCGCGCAAAAATCTCAGATGAGACTTGAGCAGTCTCACATATCGCTTTTATGTTCTCTTGTGTACATATACCTGAGCGATGCAGATGAGTTAATCCATAAGCCAAATCATGAGGCTTATGGTGCTGGAAAAGCAAACCAGCATAATCTTGTAATATCCCTGCGCGACGCAGGTTAATTAATCCGTCAGCTAAATGCGCTGGCTTTTGGTGCTGGAAAAGCAACTCAGCATAATCTTGTGTTAACATCCCTGCAAAATGCAGTTTAGTTAACCCACTAGACAAATCATGTGGTTTTTGGCGCTGGACAAGCAACTCAGCATAACTTGTAATATCCCTGCAAAATGCAGATAGGTTAACCCACGAGCCAAATGCGCTGGCTTTTGGTGCTGGACAAGCAAACCAGCATAAGCCTGTAATATCCCTGCAAAATGCAGTTTAGTTAACCCATTAGCCAAATGCGCTGGCTTTTGGTGCTGGAAAAGCAAACCAGCATAATCTTGTAATATCCCTGCAAAACGCAGATAGGTTAACCCACGAGTCAAACCCTTCGGCTTTTGGTGCTGGAAAAGCAACTCAGCATACTCTTGTGTTAATACCCCTGCGCGATGCAGTTCAGTTAATCCACTAACCAAATGCTCTGGCTTTTGGTGCTGGACAAGCAACTCAGCATAATCTTGTAATATCCCTTCTTGATGCAAGCCAGAGAAGTTAAAAGCCAAATCATGTGGTTTTTGGTGCTTGACAAGCAAACCAGCATAATATTGTGTTAACATCCCTTCTTGATGCAAATGGGTTAATCCCAAAGCCAACTTCACTGGATCCTGGTGCTGTACAAGCAAACCAGCATAATATTGTGTTAACATCCCTTCTTGATGCAAATGGGTTAACCCAAAAGCCAACGCCACTGGATCCTGATACTGGACAAGCAAACCAGCATAGTCTTGTAATATTTTTTCTCCATGCAAAAAAACGAACCCACAAGCCAATTCTTCTGGCTTTTGGTGCCGAACAAGCAAATCAACATAAGGTTGTGTTAACACCCCTTATCGATGCATAACAATTAGTCCACAAGCCAAACCACCTGGGTCTTGATAACTTGAAAGCAACTGATAAATATCCCCTGTCACCTCAACCTCTTCTTTCTGTAGAAGTTCTACAGCTTCTTTTTCTTTAATATCCACTTAACGATACTCCTCTGTCTTGTCTTAACGCTAGTGCTCTACAAAAACACTTCAAAAAAATTACTACAGATCAAAAACAAAAGTAAACAGGGACAAATAACATCGGACGTTTTGATCTTTCTTAGGAATTACACATTGATGACAGCGTGATTATATGTTAACGTGAGTTCGACATAAGTGTTCATAAAACTATCAGCTCACTATCTCCCTTAATCCGTAAACTTGGCTTTTTTGGCTGAAAACAATAATTTACATCAACTTATCAGCGGCAGCATTAAGCTCTTTTACCGCATCAATAGATACTTGCAATTGCTGTCTTTCTTTGTCTGTGATATCCACCTCTAAAGGTTCAACGCCTTGTGCTGTGATCTTTGTTGGCACACCGACAAACAAGTCTTCATCAAGGCCATACATGCCTTTTTTGACTTTTGTTGCACAAGGTAGAATCATGCCCTTATCTAATAAGTAGCTCTCTGCCATTTGTATACCAGAGGTTGCCGGTGCATAAAAGGCAGAACCTGTTTTTAAAAGTCCAACGATTTCACCACCACCTTTACGTGTGCGATCAACAATCTCTTCCAGGCGTTTAGCCGAAATCTTGCCTTTTTCAACCAGTTTATCCAATGAAACACCCGCAATGTTACTCATGCCCGTTAATGGCACCATCGTGTCACCATGGCCCCCCATAACATAGGCCTGAACCTGCTGGACTGAGACGCCAAACTCCCAGGCCAAAAATGTCCTAAAGCGAGAAGAGTCAAGCACCCCTGCCATACCAACGATTTTATTATCGGCAATACCTGAGTAATGCTGAAGCATACGAACCATGATATCAAGTGGATTTGTAATGCAAATCACAAAGGCATCTGGACAGTTGTTTTTAATGCCTTCACCAACGGCCTTCATGACTTTTGCGTTAATGCCTAACAAGTCATCACGACTCATCCCAGGCTTTCTTGGCACACCTGCGGTTACAATCACAACATCCGCATCTTTAATATCCGCATAATCATTGGTTCCAATCACACTGGCATCAGTACATTCAACCGGGCAAGTCTGCGCTAAATCAAGCGCTTTACCTTGTGGTATGCCTTCTGCAATATCAAATAAAACCACATCGCCCAGGTTTTTAAGAAGGGCTAAATGCGCCAGTGTTCCACCAATGTTACCTGCACCGATTAATGCAATTTTTTTTCGAGCCATTATTTATCTCCATTATTGATAGTAAACCATTAAATTTCAATGATAACTATACGCCGCTACTTTGATTTGTCAAACCGTGTCAAGCAGGTTTGCTTACCTTTTTTCCACCTGAAAACCAAAGCAGTATTGCACTGAAAAATAACGGTATCACCAACACAAGAAAAGCATAAGCAAAAACATTGGGATTATGAATAACTTTAATATCACCACCATTAATCCAGCTGCCAACATAATCAACCAAATGTTGAAAAATAGCTGCTGCAAGACCAATCGTCATATTAACAATTGCAAGCACCGTACCATGGACTTGTGGTGGAAAAAAATCATCAACAACGGCAAACGCCAACAGCATGCTTGAAACAAAAAAGCCCAAAAAGAAGTAAAACACATAAAGCATGCCAAGACTCATCAGCCCAGGTGTCAAAACAATCATACTAAAGATGATAATGGTTGCAATATTAGCGATCACCATCCATGCCTTTTTCCCTGTGAATCGACTAATAATCCCGTGGATAGGTCCACCAACAGCAATACCGGCAAAAATCATTGAACTAATCGCTGCTGCAGTTGGTGCATCAAGGCTATAGGTATATTCTAAGAACACAACATCATATAACTCTGAAAATGCGTTCACAACCGTACCCACCATGATGCCGGCATATATGGCAATAAACCATAAATATTTTGATTTCAACACATAAAGGTGTGATTTGGAAAACTTGCGTGAATAGTTTGCTTTTTCAATAAACTGACGCGGCCTGACACACAGATAAATCACAAATGAAAAAATAATGCCCACATAACCAATAAGCCATATAGCTCCCTGCCAGGTAAGCGCTTGAATAAGATAAGTTAATAAAATCTGGCCAAAGATACCACCTAAAACGCCAATGGTATTGGTTAACCCTACCGCCACAGGAAAAACAGATTTAGGCAGAACATCTGAGGCAACTTTCAGCGCACCTAAAAAAGCAAATGCCGAACCAACAGCAACTAAGATACGACCTAGCCACATAAATAAAATTGTGTGATCTGCAATAAAAAGCAATAGCCCCAAACTCATTAGTAAACAAGAAAGCGACAATACCCATCGAGCGCCAAATCGATCCAACAATAATCCTGCTGGGATCTGGGATATCGCATATACTGGAAAATAAATCGCCATAATACTGACAATTTGATTTACTTCAACATTTAAAGATAAGGCAATGGGTTTTAGTAAAACACTTGGTGCGGTATGCTGGAAATAATCAAGTGCATAGAACAATGCCGCAACCAGCCAAATCCCCCACCCTAAAGCAAGTTTTCGAATCTGCATAAAGCGCTCTTTTTGGTTTACATCACACCAGTATAACGAATTAAGCTTCGCTGTCATGTCAATATCATTTATTAAAACGATAAGTTTTCTTTAAATGCGATAAAAAACCGTTATTTTGAAGATTTTTGATCAATAACATCACAAATTACAATTGCCTGTTCTTATGATAGATGCTAGAATACGGCGGAAATTTCTGATAGTGCCAGAATGAAACTGACAAATATACCATTTGTGAATCCTTTTATAGGATTTAGTTGCAAATTTGATGTTTTTTTGATATAAATTTGGCCTTTGAGAATTTAATAATTATAACATTACAAAAATGACTGGAGGATTACGATGTCTAAAGTTTGTATGGTAACTGGCAAACGCCCTATAACGGGTAACAATGTGTCACACGCACAAAATAAAACAAAACGCCGTTTTTTACCTAATCTTCACACCCACCGCTTCTGGGTTGCTACTGAAAACCGTTTTGTACGCTTGCGTGTTAGCGCGAAAGGCATGCGCATTATCGATAAAAAAGGCATTGATAGTGTTTTAGCTGACTTACGCGAACGTGGCGTTAAGTTTTAATCATTTTAACTTCAGGAGAAAATCATGCGTGAAAAAATAAGACTGGTTTCCAGTGCTGACACAGGTCACTTTTATACAACAACAAAAAACAAGCGTAACATGCCAGGAAAAATGGAAATTAAAAAATTTGATCCTGTTGCGCGCAAACACGTGATGTATAAAGAAGCAAAAATCAAATAAATTATCTTACAGACCCTATTTAATAAGCCCCAAGACTGGGGCTTTTTTGTTTTGACGCAAAAAAACCTATCTGCTGCTAAAAAGCATTTCACCCCATTCATAAATTATTTTGACAATTGTTTTACCACCAATACGATTAAAAACGGCGCGCCGATCAAAGCGGTAATAATACCAACGGGAATCACAAGCGGATATAGAATCGTTGTTGCAATATATTGTGAAACAAGCATCACAATGCCACCAACACACATACTTGCAGGCAGTAAATACCACATCTTATTTGTCTTTAACAGCATCCTGGCAATATGTGGTGAAACCAGCCCAATAAAACCAATCGGACCTGCAATAGCAACCGTTGCTGCAATCAATAATGAAAGCAGTATCAGTAAACCGCTAAATAGCATTTTGATATTCACACCCATCAAAACAGCCTCCTTCTCACCAAGCGCGAACATATCAAACACCATATGCCTTTTATAGGCAAACACAAAGAAAATCACCAAGCAAACTAACAGTAATATATCTTGCGGCCAGCTTACCGATGAAAAACCGCCAAATTGCCACATGACGACCTGTTGCAAAAACGCGCTATTACTAAAGCTCATTACAAGTGCTGTCAGTGCACTAAAAATCGCGGATATGCCAACACCCAACAAAATAATCACGGCAATGTTACTAAGTTTGCTTTGCAGTAATAACACCAGCAAAAACACCGCAAGAACTGACATTGCCCCTAATATGCATGCCATAAAAAAAAAGCCAAACGTATTACTATCGACCTTTACGTATTGAAACAGTATCAATAAGGCAATACCAAAAAACTGGCTGCCTGAAGAAACCCCTAACACGCTGGCGTCCGCTAAAGGGTTTTTAAGCATTACTTGCAATATTGCACCAACAATACCAAGTGATGCACCAACAAGCACGCTTGCCACCAGGACTGCCAAGTGGTAATGCCAGAATACCATTGCATTGACTGGCGTTTTTATGGATAAATACCCAAGATCACCTACAATGGCAACCCATAGAAACAATCCCATCAAAAGACCATATAAACTATAGTTTATTACATAAATTTTGCGTTGCCTTTGCCTCATGTGCGATAAATCAATTATTTTTATTTCGTTTAAATAGAATAATCCAACAATTCACCTTGATAATTCAAGCAATATTCGATATAAAAACGCCATGGCTTATATTTATTGCAACTACTGCAACATAACACAATAATAAGGAATTATCACATGAGCGCTGCTTTCCAAATTAAAGGAAGCCTGTTTACTCTCAGTGTACTTCAAGTTTTAAGCACCGCTTTAGAGACACTTGAGCAACAAATCACCGTCAAAATAAAACAGGCGCCACAGTTCTTTAATAATACCCCAATGGTGATTGACCTTAAAACGATTGAAAAAGTCATTGATATTGAGTTTGTCCGTGCACTTAATAGTTTATTACAAAAACACACGCTCTTGCCGGTTGGTTACCGCTGCCAGAATAAGACACTCATGCAAGCACTTATTGATGAATCATTTCCTGTTTTTAAAGAAGGCAAGAACATTCCAGCACCCCAAACAAGTAATACACAACAGGAAAAACCACAAAACAGAATTATTGACACGCGCATTCGCTCTGGACAACAAGCCATTGCACAAAATGGTGACCTTGTTGTTTTATCCTCCGTCAGCCCAGGTGCTGAGTTACTTGCTGCAGGCAATATTCACGTTTATGGCACACTTAGAGGTCGTGCAATTGCAGGATTAAATGGAGACACCAATGCCAGGATATTTTGTCAGAAACTCGAAGCAGATTTGGTCTCTATTGCAGGTCAATATAAGATATTTGAAGACGGTCCACCAGATGAACAAGCATATAAGAATGGCTACCAAATACAGCTAAAAGGCGGTACAATTGCTATTACACCGCTATAGTAATTAATGCATAAAATCAAGTTAACTCCAATACGAGGTGATCTCTGTGAGCAACAAAGAACAAAAAAAAGCACAAGACAAGAAAACACAAGATAAAAAAGACAACACCACGCAAAATAATGCAATAACGGTTGTTATTACATCAGGCAAAGGTGGCGTTGGTAAAACAACGACAAGTGCCGCTATTGCACTTGGCCTTGCAATGAAGGGTTTTAAAACGGTTGTTATTGATTTTGATGTTGGTTTGAGAAACCTTGATCTTGTTATGGGCTGTGAAAGACGTGTGGTATATGACTTAATCAGTCTAATCAACAAAGAGTCTAATATTAATCAAACATTAATCAAAGATAAACGTTCTGACAATTTATTCATATTGCCTGCCTCACAAACACGAGACAAAGACGCACTAAGTGAAGAAGCGTTGGAAGAAATCATGGGCGAGCTTAAGTCACGATTTGATTATATTATCTGTGACTCACCAGCAGGCATTGAAAAAGGCGCGTTAATGGCAATGCATTTTGCAGATAAAGCAATTGTCGTCACAAACCCAGAAGTCTCTTCGGTTCGTGATTCAGATAGAATCCTGGGCGTTCTAGCCAGTAAGACAAAAAAAGCCAAAGAAGGCAGTGGTGTCATTGAGTCATCGCTTTTGATTACCCGTTATTCACCCAAACGTGTTATGCAAGGTGAAATGTTATCTCTTGATGATGTTAAAGATGTACTATCCATTCCACTTTTAGGCGTTATCCCTGAATCACAAACCGTACTGCAAGCATCAAACTCTGGTGTTCCTGTCACAGCATATCAAGATAGTGAATCAGGGCAAGCTTACCTGGATGCTATTGATCGCTTTTTAGGGCAGGATAAGCCCTTACGTTTTATTCAAGTAGAAAAACCAAGTCTATTAAAACGCCTGTTTGGAGGAAAGTAACGTGGGATTTTTAGATTACTTTAAAGCAAGAAAACCAGAAAAAAACAGTGCCAATATTGCAAAAGAGCGATTACAGATCATCGTAGCACATCAACGTTCAGAGCTTGCTGGCAAAGATAAAAGAACCGAATATATTGCACAGCTGCAAAAAGAAATCACAGAGGTGCTCAAAAAATATATTCATGTTGGACAGGATGATATTAAAATCTCACTAGATAACCAAGGAGATTGCTCAGTATTAGAACTTAATGTTACCATACCGGATAAAACTGAATTCGAAGCCCAACAAGCCAAATCATAATGACAACAGATTCCGCAGCGATCACGCTTAAAAAAGTTTCATTTTCTCGAGGCAACAAGTGCATCTTCAAAGAGGCATCCTGCGAGATTCCAAAAGGAAAAATTACGGCAATCCTTGGCCCATCTGGCACGGGTAAGACAACGCTTTTGCATCTTATTGGTAAGCTTATTTCACCGCAAAGCGGTACAATTCGCGTTTTAGACAATGATTTAAGTAAACTATCCAAACACAATTTATTGGCACTGCGAAAAAAAATGGGCGTTTTATTCCAGTCAGGCGCCTTATTTACACAGATGTCGGTTTTTGACAATATTGCTTTTCCTTTGCGACAAAACAGCAATTTACCAGAAAACATTATTTATAACCTTGTGTTGATGAAGCTTCAATCCGTCGGCTTGCGTGGTGCCATTGATTTAATGCCAAGTGAGCTGTCAGGCGGTATGGCAAGACGCGTTGCTTTAGCGCGCACAATCGCTCTGGATCCTGAGATTATGCTTTATGATGAACCCTTTACCGGTCAAGATCCAATTTCTTTTAATGTAATCTTAACCTTAATTAAGCAGCTTAATGACGCGCTTAACATGACATCAATTATTGTATCTCATGATATTGATGAAGCATTGAGTATTGCCGATTATGTGATTGTAATCGCAAATAAAACGATTGCTGCAGCTGGAACACCAAAAGAAGTCAAAAACAGCAGTGATGCATTTATTCACCAGTTTTTAAATGGCGAAACAGACGGCCCAATTGCGTTTGATTACCCAAGTGATACTTTTGCAGAAATGTTAGCAGATAAAGGTAAATCCTGATGATAATAAAACAAATCCAGAAGCTTGGCCATGGCTCTATTAAGGCAACCAATGATATCGGGCAGGCAATGATCTTAAGTTTGGAAACATTTTTTGGCCGTGTCAAAATACGTCAGATTCTTCAACAAACTTATACCATCGGTGTTAACTCTGTACTTATTATCTTAGTCTCTGGCCTATTCATCGGCTTTGTTCTTGCCTTACAAGGCTTTTATACACTGGCAAAATTCAGTGCTGAATCAGGACTTGGCCCAATGGTTGCTTTAAGCGTTATTCGTGAACTTGGACCTGTTGTCACTGCCTTGTTGTTTGCAGGACGTGCAGGAAGTGCATTGACCTCAGAAGTTGGTCTTATGAAAGCCACAGAACAATTAGCCAGCCTTAATATGATGGGTGTGGATCCTATTCGCTTCATCTTGGCACCACGCTTTTGGGCTTGTGTTATTAGCGTTCCAGTTTTAAATTTATTTTTCTGCAGCATTGCAATTTTTGGCGGATACCTGATTGGCGTGCAACTACTTGGGTTATACGATGGTACTTTTTGGGGAAATATGCAGTCCTCTGTATTATTTGACCAGGATGTATTAAATGGTGTTATTAAAAGTGTTGTCTTTGGATTTGGTATTGCAATTATTGCACTTTATCAAGGCTTCACCTGTGAAGCAAACTCCGCTGGCATTGCCAAAGCAACAACCAAAACGGTTGTTTATGCTTCTTTAGCCATTTTAGGCCTAGACTTTTTAATGACAGCACTTATGTTTAAGGGGATTTAAATTATGTATAAAAAATCATATGAGTTTATTGTTGGCCTTTTTGTTTTATTTGCACTATTGGCGCTGGCCTTTTTAGCGCTTAAAGTCAGCGGCCTATCTGTTGGGCAGATCAATAATAAAACTTACCAGATCACCGCAGAATTTAAAGATATTGGCAGCTTAAGAAAAGGCGCTGCTGTGCGTATTGCAGGTGTTGAGGTCGGCGCAGTACAAGATATCACATTACAAAGTAGCTATAATGGATTTAATGCCAATGTCATCTTAGCAATTAATGAACAATATAATAAGATACCAAGCAGTTACTCAGCTGCAATCCAGACAAGCGGTATATTAGGAGATAGCTTTGTTGCCCTAGAGCCTGCTAAAATCAACCTTCCTGACCTATATAGTAATGGATATCTTAAAAATGGCAGCACCATCGATTTAGCAAACACCAGCTCAGCCATTAATCTAAATACATTAATCAATACCTTTGTATCCGGGTCACAGGAGAAGAAATAATGCTAAAAAAAATCCTCTTACTATCAATGTCTACTTTGCTTGTCACCACTGCTATTGCCGATCAAACAACACCAACAAAGGTAGACAACAGTAAACAAACCATAAGTAAGACACAAAAAAGCCTGCAGGACAATGATTCAAAGGCAAAAAACAGTACACAAACGATAGCAGCCCCCGGAAAAAATCTTTCTGAAAGCTTATGGTTAACAGATTCTCCAGAAAATAGTTTGCGAAAACTTTTTTTTGGAAGCCTTGGCTTACCTACCTTACAGAGCCCCTGGAGAATTGCTACACAAGCAATGAGTAAAACACAGAAAAGCCTGCAGGACAATGATTCAAAGGCAAAAAACAGTACACAAACGATGAGTAAGACACAGAAAAGCCTGCAAGATAGTGACCCAATCACCATGCTTAATGATTCAATAGTCACGACACAGAACCTTCTTGTCAAAGAAAGCAAAATGCTGTCTAAAAACCCTAAGAAACTGCTTGAAATCATTGACCAGCAAGTCATGCCTGTATTGGCGACTGATATTATTGCTCAATTACTTGTCGGTAAGCGCTGGAAGAAGGCAAGCCATGCACAGCAAAAAGCATTTATTAATCTGATGAAAAAAACGCTTGTCGATACTTATGCCACAAATGTCGCACAGGCAGGCAAATATAAAATTAAAATTTACCCCTTCCTCGATAATAGTTGGAAGAAAAAACAAATCATTATTGCAAATGGTAAAATCATTAATATAGAGAAAGATAACAGCGGGGCAGATTTAAGTATTTACTTATTGAAGGATAAGAAAGGCCGTTGGAAAGTATATGATGTCTCAATCTCTGGGGTTAGTATTTTAAACAATTTAAAAGAGCAGTTTGCTAACTACAAAACACTAAACGATATTAATAAAGCAATCGAGGCAAAAAATGTCAAACTTGCAGATCAAAAGTAATGAGCAATGGGAAATACATGGGCAATTAAGCTTTAAAACAACCGCCGCTGTCGAGGCAGAAAGCACACATGCGCGTAAAAAATGGCAAAACCAGGTATCTATCTGCTTTAAAAACATGGATCATATTGATAGTGCTGGGATTGCATGGATACTTGAAAACATCGTCACCTGCCAACAAAACGATATCAAACTCCAACTTAAAGATTTGCCAAGCAAGCAGTTAAATTCACTTGCCCGTATTCATGGAGTTGATAAACTATTAAACAAATTCACCGTATAGCAAGAAGGTAAAAAATGACAGCACAAGAACTACAATCACTTATTGAGTCTTCACTTCCTAACACCCAGGCAATTATTGAAACAGAAGATAACGTTCACTTTAATGCCATTGTGATCAGTGAAGCTTTTAATGATGTGCTTAGCAAAGTAAAACAACAACAAATGGTTTATCAAGCAATTGATAAATATATTGCATCAGGCGAATTACATGCGATTGCAATGAAGACATACACACCAAAACGCTGGGAAAGCATGCAGCAAAAATAAGGGAAAAACATGAAAATCGCTTGGGCAGTACCTGTTATGTCAATGATGCTACTAAGCATTATTGGTATTTTTATTTACGTTTTTGCCTGCGTGCATGCATTACGCAAAGGGAAAATTTCACTTCATGACTTTGTCATTATGGACTTTCGTAAAGACCGTGCACCATGGCTTGAAGTAACTTCACGACACTTGCATGATCTTTTTCAAACCCCCGTGTTATTCTATGTTTGCGCGATTATTATCATCTCCAATGAGCAGCTTTTGCAGCTTCCTTATTTACTTGTTCTGGGCTGGCTATTTGTTGTATTCAAAATCATTCATTCAATTATTCATTTAACCTATAATGACTTTATCCAACGACTTGTGGCTTTTTTGCTTGCCAACGCTTTTTTATTCACATTAATCGTGATGTTATTTATTGAAGTACTTGAAATCTGGTGACTTATCGGCATACGATTTTAAAATATCTTATTTGGTAACCTAAAAGAATTATGGCCAAAACCAAAAGACGATCCTTCGTCGTCCTCGCCTGGCGGGGACCCACGTGATAAGCGTTATGAGTCTAAAGCAGTTATGGCCAAAACCAAAAGCTATCTTTTAAGTTTTCTGCAATCAGATCAGCCTTTGCATACGATCCCAACCGTTATTGGCGACGGCTCTAAGAATATTTATGTGACCAACAAGGCAAAATGAATGAGAAGTCCTTGACGTAATATACAAAAACAGCAAAGTGCGTAACTTCAGTTAGTAAGGCTTTCTCAGCATTTTCTCCACTTCACCGATATGCGTTTCTTCTTCAACAATAAGCCTGCGCGCGTATTCTTCCAATACAACCGATTTACCCTCGGAAAGCTTTAAAAGTTTATGATAAAAAGTTAATGATATACGTTCATGCTCTAAACTTTCATTTAAAATTTCATCGATATTATGCCGGTGTGTTTCGGTTAGCTTCGCAATTTTTAACGAAGGATGCTGCTCAAAATGCGTAATCATTTCACCGGCTTGTGTGGCGTGATTCAAGCTTTCTTGTGCTTGATCACGCATCCAGCTGACAATAGGGATCCGCCCATGGCCGATAATCATCAATGAATAATGGGTATAGCGAACAACACCTGCCATTTCATGTTCTAATATTTGATTCAACACATCAAAAATTTCTGCTTTATTCTCAATTGTAAGCTCCATTATATTAAGACTCCTATGTTAATTTTTTCTTTATTTGCGATATTAGTTTGTCTAAAGCTGATCTATTTATCAAGTATCATCTGTATTTTTTGGGCTTTTGACGAATATTTAATTTGATACTCAACCCAACGAATATCAAAGCAATCATGATCCCAGTAAACGCCTCTGAAAAACGTAAACCCGCATTTAACCAGGCAGAATAATTGGGAAAATATAAACCCAGAGCAACAACAAGACCAGCATTCGCGCTACTCATTTTTACCGAACTTAACAAGCCAAAACAGATTGTAAGAAACACACTTATCGTTACGGCTACCACCATGCTCCAATAATGGTAACCTGCCACCAGGCAGACCAATAATGCAACCGTTGAGCCAATACAAGCACCATAAAAGCTTTGTTTTGCAGCCTCTATGGCATCATGTGTCATGACTTGCAGGATTGTTAATGCACTGACCATGCACCAAAACCCACCAAGAATCGATTGGTAATGATGTAAATTCAATGATAACGATGCGCCAACAAGATAACAGATAATTGCAACAATACCCGTTTCAATACTTAGATATATTTTCTGTTTGAGAAAACTCAGCATAACCTGTTATTTTTTTACTTTAATATTTGAGCATATTTCCCATAAAGACTGATTGGTAATTTTCCCCGAAGCATCTGCATAAGGATAGGTTTTATCTTTGGTTAAGCCGCAACGAGCAACCTCTTCTTTTGCTTGTGCTTTTGTCATTCGCTCCCAAACCTGGGTACGTCCAAATAAAGAAAAACCAATATAGCCACGAACATGCAACTTTTTACCATAATCATCTGTGTACATCTTACAGCTATAAACCTTTCCATTGGCTGGATCTAAAATCGAGCCATCGTCATAAACAGCACCCATTTTGCCCTGACTTTCGCCATCCTTAACAAAGCCCCACATAATTTTCAGATTCTGCACCTGATTATTTGGCCATTTGCTATAATCTGCCTTATAACCATTTTCATCAATTTTCCCACATTTTTTACAAGCCACATCTGGTACTTGCACCTTATCATCAACAACGTTGACAAACGGCACCACAATCTTACCTTCAAGCTTATTATCAGCACCCTTATACACATGAATAATTGACTGGCCTTTGCCATCATCGCTATATTGCAACCAATAGCCTTCAGGAGACTGAAGATCCTGTTTATGACTATATTTGGCAGTTTGCTGATCTGCTGAAGGTTTCGCGTAAGTAACAGCCATAGGTGCAAATGCAGAAAACAGCAATGCACACAGCAGATTTTTCTTAGATAAAAACATATTGATCCCTCAAAGTTATTTGCTTTTGGCTATTACTATACGCAAGTTCCTAAAAATCACAAATAGCAACACAATTGTTTTAATAAATTAACATGACTGTCTGCATCATTCAAACAAGGAATGTACTGGTAATCCTCCCCGCCGTTTGATAGAAATACATGACGGTTCTCAATCGCAATTTCTTCTAAAGTCTCAAGGCAATCAACTGAAAAGCCAGGACAGACAACCTGAACCTTTTTAATCCCTTCTTGGGCAAATGCCAGTAACGTCTTATCCGTATAAGGTGTCAACCATTTTTGTGCGCCAAAACGTGACTGAAAACTCATTTGATATTGGTCATGATCAAGGCCTAGCTTATCAGCAATTAGTCTCGTTGTTACTAAACACTGCTGATAATAGGGATCTCCTTTGTCAACATAGCTTTGTGGTAGACCATGATAGGAAAACAGTAGTTTCTCTGACTGACCATGCAAAGCCTGGTGGTGTTTTATTGACTGGGAAATTGCATTGATATAATCAGGATGTTGATGATAATCCGCAATAAAGTGCAAAGAAGGGATGATGGCTTTATGTTTAAAGTACGCTGCAATTGCATCAAAGCAGCTTGCTGAGGTGGTCATTGAATACTGTGGATATAATGGTAACACAATTAAATCCTGGTAAATATTCCAATCAAGCTGATCTAATACATTTTTAATGCTTGGCTCACCATAACGCATTGCATAAAAAACGTTTAGATCTTTTGTTTTTATTAAATCATCGAGTCTACTTGCAAGCGTTTGTGTATAATAAATTAAAGGTGAATAACCATTCTCAAGCCAGATTTTTTGATATGCTTTAGCTGATTTGCGCGGACGAATATTTAAGATAATTCCTCGTAAGATAATCTGCCATAACAGTCCTTGCCGTTCTATTACACGCTTGTCAGATAAAAACTCTAACAAAAAGCGTTTTATACGCTTTTTATCCGGCTTATGAGGTGAACCAAGGTTTAATAGTAAAACAGCAGTTTTTCTCACAACAGTTCCAAAATATTCCTTTTATTTAGCGTTATTGTAACGATTTTTTATGCCACTGCTAATGGATTTTTGTTTTTTCGTTATAATTTCTCCAACGCAAAGTGATCAATAATTGCTATAATACGCTAAGAGTCCTGCTACCAAGCATTATGCAGACAAAAATAAAATACGGGTATTACATAAGGATATTCATGAGTATTTTTGATTTTTTAGAACTACACACTTTCTTAATCATTTGTGAAATATTAATTTTAATCGTCGTTGTCCATATGATTGCAGATAAGCAAAATCCAACCAGCATGATCGCCTGGATTCTTGCAATCATACTAATCCCTTACATTGCCGTACCTTGCTATTTTATTTTTGGCATTCGAAAACGTAAACGTCCACGACATAAAAGTACTGCAGAGTTAAGGCGCATTAATCATGTCGATGAATCAAAACCCCACCCTATTCGCACTGTTTTGATAAACCAAGGTATCCCGGCACCAACCAGTAACAATAATTTTCAACTGTATACTGATGGCATTAAGGCATTTGATGCGCTGATTAGAAATATTGAAAATGCCCGTGAAACGATTTATATGAGCACCTATGTATTTCAAAAAGACTCAGTAACATTAAGACTTTTGCACCTGTTAACCCAAAAAGCACAAAGCGGGGTTAGGGTTAAACTCTTAATTGACTCTTTAGGTTCTTATCGGGTGTATTTTTTATATCAGCGAATTTTTAAAAAGCTTAAAAAGGCAAGTGGGCAAGTATGCTTTTTTATGCCGATTGTACAAATGCCTTTTCGAAACTATATCAATTTCCGCAACCACCGCAAAATCTATCTTTTTGATAACCAGACTGTATTAACAGGCGGGATGAACCTTGGCAATGAATACATGGGACCTTCTTTATGCGAGAAACGCTGGGGAGATCTTTTGTTTGAAATACAAGGCCATAGCGTTTGTCATTTTCATAATATTTTTGTTTCTGACTGGGCATATGCTGCCAAAGAAAAAATTCCAGCATTATCAGATCTATGTCAAGACAAACATTTTGGCAATAGTTTGTTACAGGTTGTACCCTCAGGCCCTGATATTGTTGCTGATGCCCTTTATGAATCGCTTATTGCGGGCATCTATGCTGCACAAAAACGCATTTGGATCGTGACACCCTATTTTGTACCTTCTGACTCGTTACTTGAAGCATTAAAAATTGCTTACTATCGCGGTATTGATGTTAAGCTTATTACACCAAAGATTTCTAACCATTTAATCGCTGATCTTGCAAGAAGCAATTCCATGCGCCAACTCCATAAAATCGGCGTTGAAGTGGTTTTATTTGAAAAACAAATGATTCATGCCAAAGCAGTCCTTTTTGATGATAAAGCCGTTATGCTAGGCTCAGTAAACCTTGACAACCGCAGCTTATTCCTGAATTATGAAATTGTAACCTTTGCTTATGATGATATGATTATTAATGAAATTCACCAATGGATGAGCGTTTTCCTAATAGGTGCAACCAATCAACTGCAAACGCCTAGCCGCGGGAGAAAATTCGGTGAAAACTTTGTTAAACTGCTATCGCCTTTATTATAAATTATGTTAAGACCAAAAAACATTATTCAAAGCTGCACATCGGCACCAGCTGCTTCCTATGTTCCTGAAACATTCGCCCTTGTCAGTTGGAATATTTACAAGATTAATCATAAAAACCCACAAGCATTTAATGCTTTTATCCATAAGCTTCATCGTACCTGCGCTGTGAAATTTTTCTGCTTACAAGAGGCAAAGCATACTGATCAAAATGAATTTCCACTACCTGGGTTTTGTTTGCATTTTGCCGCAAACTTACAGCTTAAACACCATGCTTATGGTGTAATGACCGCAAGTAATATCACCACCCATCACACACAACAACTTTTATCTAAAAAAACGGAGTTTTTACTTAAAACACATAAATCAAGTCTTGCCAGCCATTATTATTTTGCAGATGAAACACCGCTTATCATCATCAACGTGCATGCAATTAACTTCAAAAACTCACGTATTTATGCCGAAGAAATTCAACAGATCTATGACTATCTAGCGGACTTCCCAAATGCCCCTGTCATTATTGCCGGTGATTTTAACTGTTGGAATAAACGCAGAAATGCGCTAATACAAGCGTTCTGTCAAAGCCTTGATATGAAATTAGCAAGGGCGCATTCGGAATTTGTGGGTATTTAGGCTGCTGCTTGCAATCCTCCTTCATAGGACATTTCTTCAATGTTTCGCCATCTCCCAGCCTTATAAAATGAACGTATAAGCAGCATATCATTGGCACTCTCTTCAT
>NZ_QLIT01000178.1 GCF_003574485.1 Facilibium subflavum | reverse complement strand
GCCAGAAGCGGAAAATGAGTTGGGAGAAGTTCAACAAATATATTGAACGTTACCCACTACCGCAGCCACGAATCACACATGATTTTTATACTTTAACAGGTTCAGTGAGTTAAGTTGAAGAGCCGTATGTGGGAAATCTACAAGTACGGTTCTGTGAGGGGCATCATGCTTTCTCACATTATGTTTAAAATTTAAATTATAAATAGGAGAAACAGAGATGTCTACTCGACAAAAATTACCAATAGAAACGGGAAATTTGCTGGCAAATACACGCTCGCAAGCATTAAGTAAGCATTTGTTTGCAGTCGGATTTGTTGCCCGCCAATTATTGGAAACGCTGCATATCGACAACCCGAAATTACAGCAAGCTGCTTTTCTTGCAGGAATTCTTCACGATATAGGAAAAATTGACCCGGAATTTCAAAACTGGGTAAATAAAAAAATGGGAAAAATACCGGAGAGTTTTATTCCCGAAGACGGTGTTCATATTGACGCACCTGCAAAGTTTTCGTTTGAAAAACACCCAAGGCACCATGAGCTGTCATGGGTTTTAGCTGAGAATTTACTGGCTGGTTGTTCACTAAATGCTACACAGAGGGTCCAGATAGCTCATGGTATTTATTGGCATCATACTAAGCCCTTCAGAAAAGAAAAAGATGATAAATTTACAGAGCCAAGAGCTATTTACGAGATTTTTAAAAAGTCTCTTATAAAAGATAAATTTGATGACATTTACAAAAAGACCCTGGCTGTTCTTGAAGACATAGTTAATTTAGCTGAAAAGTTTGAAATGCAAAATTCTATCCCTGATTTCAGCAAGTCATTTAGTTCCATACCTGACTCCTTCCCTGCTTACAAGAAATATAATAAATGGGCGAATGAGCTAAAAGAGTTTCAAGCAAGTGTTCGAGAGAATGCGCTGAATAACTTGGTTAGGGCAGCAGTGATTAGTGCAGATCGTTTGGTATCAGGCTGTTCACTGGATGATTTGGAAGAATACCTTGCTGAAGGTACATTGGTAGAGCTCCTTGATAAGGAAATCTATCAGAATAAAAGTACTTTACAAACAAACATTAAACAATGTCTTCAGGGCTTTGAAGCTTCTTATCCCAATAGTGAACGAAATACAGCGCAAAGTCAGGCAGCTAAGTCACTGGCCGATTTAAAAAAAATTGCGGTAATCAATGAAACAGCCAGTATTGGCGTCCTTCAAGGGCCAGCAGGTTGTGGAAAAACTAAGATTGCTCTTGAGTGGGCATTGAACACTGATGCGGAAAAAATTATCTGGGTTTGTCCGCGCGTACAGGTTTGCCTTGGTTTACTGCATGATTTGACTGCAGATTAATGGCACTAAGTTAAGGAAAAATATGAACATATTGTAGAATTTGATTGCAACGCCGCACCTATTGCATATAAGATACTTTTCGCAAAAAACCCATCTTAAACAAAAGATTGGCGATGCTAGTATCTTTAACAGCTTTTTTCATTCAAGTCACCAAAAACATATTATTTCTGACCTGAAAAACGGTAAAAAATTACCCTTTAATAAAATATTGTCCGTGGAAAACATTCGTAAACATCTCCAGACACCCCAAGGCAGAGACAGCCCGATTACC
>NZ_QLIT01000177.1 GCF_003574485.1 Facilibium subflavum | reverse complement strand
ATCGAATCAGTGATATTTTGGCACCACAGGATTTTTTTAATACAGCAAACAAACTTATCTATCAGCACATTCAGAAATTATCAAGCGATGGTAAGCCTTATGATGTTATAACCTTATTTGATTCATTAGTGAGTGAAAATTTAGGTGAGGTTGCAGGTGGGTTACATTATCTTGCTGAAATTGCTAGAGATACACCAACTACTGTTAATGCGAAGGCTTATGCTGAGATTGTTAAAAACAAAGCGATAAAGCGTAAACTTTCAAAAGCCTTAATTGAATCTAATGAAATGCTGCAAGGGCAGGGGTTTAGCGAAGAAGATATTCTAGATAAGATTGAACAAGTTGTTTTGGGTGTTCGTCAGGATATTGACGGTGGTGATCATGATTTCATTCCAGTTAAATCGGTTATTCCTCAAATTATTGACTATTTAGATGCGATTTCAGAAAAAGATGGTCTTGCAGGATTACCAACAGGCTTTATTGATCTTGACGAAAAGCTTGGTGGATTAAGAGAAGAGCAATTAATCATCGTCGCTGGACGACCAGCTATGGGTAAAACCACTTTTGCAATGAATATAGCAGAAGCAGTACTGACACAAACAGATAAATCTGTTCTTGTATTTTCAATGGAGATGTCAGCACAAGACTTAGGTATGCGTATGGCATCTTCACTTGGCATACTGCCTTTTTCAAAGATTCGATCAGCACAGCTTGAAGATGCAGATTGGGCAAAGCTAACACTTTCCTTTGAAAAGCTTGATAAAATGAAATTGACAATGGTTGATAAGCCAGCATTAACACCAACTGAGGTTAAGCATAGGGCGCGTAAACATAAGCGAGAAAACCCAGATTTAGGCTTGATTGTGGTTGATTATCTGCAACTTATGCAAAACCCTGCTTATCAAAACAACAGAAACCTTGAAATATCAAATATTTCTGGCCAGCTTAAGGCATTGGCCAAAGAGTTAAAGGTTCCAGTTATTGCTTTATCGCAACTAAATCGTGGTGTTGAAGATCGAGCAATTAAAAAACCAATGATGCGCGATCTTAGGGACTCTGGGAGTATTGAACAAGATGCAGATATTATTTTGTTTGTACATAGAGAAGAGGTTTATGACCAGGAAAAACCCGATTTAAAAGGCTTAGCAGATATTATTATAGGCAAGCAAAGAAACGGAGAAATTGGTGAAGTTGGTTTGACGTTTAGAGGGGAATATTGCCGTTTTGAAAATCGCCAATTTCAATTTAATCGTAACCGCTCCATAAACCCCATCTAGTAAAGGCGTTTGTTCTTAATCATACTGTTGTTGTTTATTCATAAATATGGAGCACAGACGATGACAGAAACGCAAAGCAAGTGGCTATCAATTATTAGGGATTGGGAAGTCTCAGGGCTAACACAGGATAAATTCTGCCAGGAACAGGAAGTATCCAAAGCATCATTTTCCAAATGGCGTACCAAATTCATTGCAGAAGGTGCGCTTAAACCGCGCATTAAGGCCACAAAGGATGACACAAGCCCACCTCATGCCCCTTCTGGTTTTATTCCTTTTCATATCGATGCAAATACGGCAAAACAAAAAGCCATGATTGAAATTGATTTGCCATTTGGGATCACGTTAAGGGTACCTTGTGATGTTAACACCGGCACATGAGATTTACCTGGCCAATTTTCCGGTGGATATGCGCAAAAGTATCGATGGCTTATCCGCTTTGGTTTTATCTCAATTTGGTTGTGCTCCCACACAAAAAGGCAGCTATTTTGTTTTTGTAACAAGGCACGCAACCGGATGAAGGTGTTGTATTTTGACAAAAATGGCTTTGCACTATGGATGAAACGTCTGGAGA
>NZ_QLIT01000176.1 GCF_003574485.1 Facilibium subflavum | reverse complement strand
ATGCGGCTTAACTTAGTGCCATTAGGCATTACCCTATTTACACCTCTACTATGAGCTAGTCCGACTACCTTGCTAAGCTTATCTCTAGCTTTTTAGGCTCCAAGATAAGCATTCAGAAATAGCAAGGTTCTCCCAAGTTCCAAAGCAATCAGTTCATCTACCCGCTACGGACTCAGACCCCGACACCTCCACGCATACTCGCCTTTACGTATTGCGTAGTGCTGATTTCAGGCATATGAAAACCTTGATCAGGTGCGACGATGGTATATTACGGGGCTCAATACCTTCACTCGCGTTGTGGCTGATAGACCGCCCTTACTACAGCTTCATAATGTTCGTTACCTTGCATTATGTGTAGTTCGGTTCCAGACTGGTGGCTAGCCTTTTTCTGGGCTGGATTGTCCAGCTTGATTGCCTTAGCTTTGCTTGGCGCACTCATATTGTTTCTCCAAAATGTGTTTGTTAATAACATTATCTACGATTACAGGGCCTAATAAATAACCATGGCGATAAAAACCATTTAAGGTGATTATATTACCAGAAATAGCAGTTTTCGGCATCCCAGAAGGAAAGCTTGGTCTGTTTCTACTAAAGCTTTGCAGGATCCTTGCTTCTAAAAATCCAGGGTGTATAACCGTTAAAGCACTAAGCAGATCCATGGTTGATTTAACTGAGATATTTGAATCATCCTGGCTTTGAATAGTCGTTGCACCAATATAATAAATATTGTTTTTTCTCGGTATGACATATAAAGGATAGCGCGGATGACAAAGCCTGATTGTTTTATCGATTGTTACATCAGGTGCTTTAACCACTAAAGACTCACCACGGATACCATGTAAGCCTTTTATTGCATTTTGTGCGCCAAGTCCTCTTGTATCAATAATATAATCATATTTTTGCTGCAGGTGTGTTAAATCGTTTTCAGCAATTTCTTTATTTAAATAGAAGTTAATATTTTTTGCCATGGCAAAGAATTCTTCGGTCTTTCGAAAAAATAGTGGTACATTAACAACGCCTTCATTCTTAATGCGTATACATTGATGAAAAAGTGCAGTATTTAATCCCGATATATTATTGTCTTTTGTATACTTATTTGTTGGTAATAAATCAATTTGCTTTTTATCAATAGCATCATATTGCATCAACTTATTATATAAGTGAAAAAAGTCAGGCTGATCATAACAATGTGCTAAAACTAATGTCCCATTATGCTGAAAAACATCATAATTTAATTGCTTATTGATCGACTGCCAGGCTGCAATGCTTTTTACACCTAATTGATATAGTTGGAGGTTGTTTTCCATTAACTCACAAAAAGGTGCAACCATGCCACCGGCTGCATAACCACAGCTGTCTTTACTCGATGGATGTAAAAATTTTTCATAAAAATCAATTTGGCAGTCAGAATAATCACGTAATAGTGATAATCCCATAATACGGCCAATAAGTCCGGCACCTGTAATTGCGATTTTCATTTTAATTTTCCCGCATGTGATAGAGTTTGGCACCTTTTTGAATAAAATCATCACTTTTTTCTTTCATGCCTTTATCGATTGCTTGTTGTTCAGTTAAGCGATGATCTTTTGCATATTCTCTGACTTCTTGAGTAATTTTCATCGAACAGAATTTAGGTCCACACATTGAACAAAAATGCGCTAATTTATGCCCTTCTTTAGGAAGTGTTTGATCATGGAAGCTTTGGGCTTTTTGTGGATCGAAACTTAGGTTAAACTGATCTTGCCAGCGAAACTCAAATCGTGCTTTAGATAAGGCATTATCACGGATTTGTGCACCAGGAAACCCTTTTGCCAGATCTGCAGCATGTGCAGCAAGCTTATACGTAACGATACCTTCTCTGACATCTTCTTTATCTGGTAAGCCTAAATGCTCTTTTGGCGTGACATAGCAAAGCATAGCCGTACCATACCAGCCAATTTGTGCAGCACCAACAGCTGATGTAATATGATCATAACCAGGTGCAGTATCAGTCACTAATGGGCCTAATGTATAAAAAGGTGCTTCAAAGCAATCGATTAATTCTTTATCCATATTTTCTTTAACCAGTTGCATTGGAACATGGCCTGGGCCTTCAATCATTACTTGGACATCGTGTTGCCATGCTCTTTTGGTTAACTGGCCTAAGGTTTCAAGTTCAGCAAACTGTGCTTGATCATTGGCATCTAATATGCTTCCAGGTCGAAGACCGTCGCCTAGTGAAAAGGCAACATCATAAGCCTTCATAATTTCACATATCTCATCAAAATGGGTATAGATAAAACTTTCTTTATGATGCGCCATACACCATTTTGCAATAATGGAGCCCCCTCTTGAGACAATTCCGGTTAAACGATTTGCCGTTAAAGGAATGTATCGTAAGAGGACGCCAGCATGAATGGTGAAATAGCTAACACCTTGTTCGGCCTGCTCAATTAATGTATCTTTAAATATTTCCCAGCTAAGTTTTTCTGCTTGACCATTAACTTTTTCAAGTGCCTGATAAATAGGTACAGTACCAATTGGTACGGGACTGTTTCGGATAATCCATTCACGGGTTTGATGGATATGCTTTCCAGTGGATAAATCCATTACGGTATCAGCACCCCATCGTGTCGCAATTATCATTTTTTCAACTTCTTCAGCAATCGATGAGCTGACGGCTGATGTGCCAATATTGGCATTAACTTTCACACTGAAATTTCGGCCAATAATCATCGGTTCTGCTTCTGGATGATTGATATTGCTAGGGATAATAGCGCGACCTGCTGCTATTTCCTGGCGAACAAATTCTGGTGTAATTTCATCTTTAATATCAGCACCAAAACTTTGACCTGGATGTTGTTTCAATAAAACAGGATCGCTGATATGCGCATTGGCTTTTTTTATGCTTTCACGCACGGCAACATAAATCATCTCTTTTGTGATGATGCCTTGGCGCGCATAATAAAGTTGTGTGACATTCTTATTATTTTTTGCTTTTAAAGGTCGCAATCTTTTCGGGAAAAATTCATTTTTTTGTTCATTGGTATATTGAGCAGTAAATTTACTCAGTTGTTCTATATCATTATTATCTTGTAACCATTTTTCTTTAAGCTTTGGTAATCCGTATATAAGATCATGTTGATAAGCCTCATCAGTAAAAGCGCCAGAGGTATCATAAACGGCTATATCAGGATTAGTAACAAAGCCATTTTCGCTGTAAGTTGTATTTTGTTGAATATAACGAAAAGGTATCTTAAGCCCCTGGGTTTCAATATAGCGCTTCTTAGAAGCAGGATAAGGCTGTTGTAAACTTTTATTAATAATCATCTTTTTTTGGCTCATGTATTAACTCCCATTTTATTTATTTTGGCTAATACATGCATAGGAATTTCAAAACGAATAATATTAAAGCAATATCATTGTATCAAACAACTTCCTACGCTAGTACTAACTAGATCAGGTACAAAGGGTTGCAAAAGTGCTCTCAGCTGATTTTTAAATCAGCACCCCTGTTGTTTAAAAGCAAGCCTTAGCTTACTTTGTTATCCTATCATACGATAAAAAAGTGCTTAAAGCATAAACTTTGCTGCAATAATCATTGAAATCACTTATATTTACAACAAGGACGATGTGTATTATTGCAGGAGGTTATATGCGATTTTTTAAAAAAATCATTGCGACTATATTAGGAAAAGCAACATCAGGACAATTATTTTTAGGATGTTTATTTGGGGTGATACTTGGCTTTATTCCAGGGTTTTCTTATTCACCGTTATTAAGTCTATTATTTATTTTCCTGGTATTGATTCTGAATGTTAATATTGGATTTGTTGTTATTGTCTTTGTCATCAGTAAAATTTTATCCTTTATTATAGAGCCTGTTTCCTTTTACATCGGGCAGCTTATGATTGATGGCGTTATGCAGCCTTTGATAAAATGGTTTGTAAATACACCGGTTTTAGCCTTTGCCGGTTTTGATTATTATCTGGTGACAGGTGCCTTTGTCCTGTCAGTTATATTAGGGATAATTTTTGGTATTATTTTGGTTAAGCTATTTGCGCAATTTCGCCAAAAAATGGCAAAACTTCAATCTGATACCGTTCAATATCAAAAAGTTGTATCTAAGTTTTGGGTAAAGCTTTTTTGTTGGATTCTATTTGGAAAATCCGTTCATAAGATTGACTGGAATCAATTAAAAGATCAGCGTTTGAAGCATCCATTTAGAATTTCAGGTATTATTATTGTGTTGATAATTATTGGTTTATTGTTTTTATTTCAGGCTTTTTTACAAACGCAGATGGTGCGTAATATATTGCAGACACAGTTAACAAAGCTCAATGGTGCTACGGTTGATTTTAAACATGTAAAGATTGATTTTACTGATGCCCAATTATCGATAGAGGGTTTGGGTGTGGCTGACCCGGACAATTTAACACAGGATCGTTTTTATGCTAAAGAATTAACAGCGAAACTAAATATTAAAGCGCTACTAACCAAACGTCTTGTCTTATCAAAAGTTGTTGTTAATGGCGTATCTACCTCACATCAAAGAAAAGAAAAAGCAGTACTTTATACAAAATTAGAAGAATCACCCGCATTAATAGATCAAAAGAGCACTGAGCAAAAAATAGAGCAAAGGACACAACAAAAAGAAGTCAATACTTATTCGGTTGAGAAATATATTAAAAATACGCAAAAATATCGCCAGTATGCCAACGATTTATATCGAATTATTCAATTTATCAGCGATAAAAAACAGACAAGTAAAGGACAGGAAGATCGCCTTGAAACCAAACAGCAGGTACAATCTTACGGCTATGCTAATGTTCAGGCACAATTCTTGATTGATAAAACCCCAATTCTGACAATACAAAAGCTTGATGTAACGGGTATTCAAATAAAAGACAGCCAAAGAATTTTTGATTTGAAAGCACAGAATATTGCGACAGAACCAGGACTGTTAAATGCAACCACAAAAATAAATCTAACTGATCGGCAAAACAATATTAGGGCTTATTTAGTCGATTATCATCAAGCTGAAAAAGTGAATCAATTTTCAATGCATTTGACAAATATACCGGCAAAATCCTTGTTTGATGATATTCAATTTCATAAAGGCTTTGCATTAGATGCCAACGATATGAGTTTAACAACTAATGGTACCTGGCAGATGAAAAATGATGAGGTGAATATTAACTTGCCGATTGATTTGAAACTGAATCAGGTAATAATTAAAGTAAATAATGTCACCAAAGAATTCGAAACATTACCATTAAAAATAAATATTGTCGGGAATTTACAAAATCCACTGATACAGTTGTCACAAAGCCAGCTACAGGATATTTTGTTACAAGCAGGAGTATCTGAGGTTAAAAGTCAAATCAAAGATAAATTAAAGGATAAGATCCCAAAAGAATTACCTTTTGGGTTTTGATGGAATAAGGTTAATAATTTTTTATTTATTTCGCTTGTTTGTTGTTTTGACAAAAATTTTACAAATTGTATTATGGTCAGCTCAGATAAGACAAACAGTACTCTAAAGAGGTAAAAGAAATGAATAGAAAACTAATTTATAGTTCTTTGTTGTTTGTATCATCAGCAAATGTTTTTGCTGTGAGTGCACCTGCACCACTTGATTGCATGAGTTTTAAAACGCATGCAGATTATAATGGTCGCATAACAATGACAAACAACTGTAATCAACCAATAGATTTAAGAGATGGCTTAATACAATTTAATAGCTCTCAGCAGGTAAGACGAAATTATTTTTGGGGAGAATTTGGTAAATTGGCGTACCCTCAGAACAGAACGTTAGCTAGTACGCCTTCAGATGATGGTTATATTATTTCAGCTGGGCTACAGTTTGCACAATCAACACAATGGTATAAACCAAAAACAAAGTTGGAAGCTGGAGATAGCATTACAATAAAATTCTCAAGCTTACCAACAGCACAGTACAGCCATGTTAACTTTACGCCTAATTCTCCAATACCTCCAGTTAAAAAAGATGGTGAAATAGATTTAGCTTTACCTGATAATCCAGGTACACAAAAGTTAGCAAATATTGAAATAATAGGAAGTACAGGTTATGATCAAACAATTGATTCAGCTTCTTGGAATACGGTCTTCCCAGTTAAGAATTTGCCATATGGAGACTACCAAATCAAGGTTAAAAATATCATTGATGGCAACAAAACTTATACAGGAAAAGCGCTTCCTGAATCATTGACGATCAATAATAATCAAGCAAAAACGGTTAATATAAATTATAACCCAGTTCAGGAAACAGGCGGTATTCAGCTAAGAGTGATAGCACAAAAACCTGAAGATAATATTAATAACCCTACATTTGAAATAACAAACTTGAAAACAGGTAATACTATTCAAAAGGAAATACCATGGAATAGTAGCCAAATTATTAGTGGGCTAACGGCCGCTGACTCTTATCAATTATCATCAGAGGCCGTCGTTGGCAAAAGTCACCTGTACAAAGCACAGTTTTTAGATGAAAATCCGGTTGTTATCAAAGCAAATGCAAACATAACAGAGTCTGTTTCATTTAAATCTTCTCCTGTAACAACGTCAGCTGTGAATAGCAACGTGACAGGACTTGTAAAAGGCCAGAAAGCGACAATTACTTTTAAAGATAATTTAAATTATACTTATCAAGCGCCTTTGAAAGAGGGGGAGTCTCAGGTCGCTTTATTACCAAGTAATCGCACTTATGCCGTTTCAGCGTCTTCTTTTTTACTTAATGATAAGACTTATACACCAACAATAACACCAAACCAATTTAATGTAATGCCAAATAAGCCTGTTTCTCTTGATATAAAATATAAAGCGAATGAAACGGGGAATTTTGTCACTTATTGGGGAGGATGGAACAATATCCCTTTGGATAAACTGGATAAAACCAAGGTTAATGTTGTTGATTTAGCTTTTGGTGATATTAAAAAAGATCAACAAGGACATTTTAAAGTGGATACGAGTGTTTCAGGTTATCTTACTGATGTTCCTGTTAATAATGGGAAACAAATTCGTCCAGAATACTTATCTTGGACAAATTATGCTTATAATCATCCTGGTGTGAAGTTTATGCTCTCAATTGGTGGAGCAACATTTAGTCATATTTGGGATAAACTCTTAACCTCTAAAACTGTTGATAGTATTGCCCAAGCAATTGTAGATAAACTTAAGTTAAATTATCCAGTTTATAATGGGAAGTTCGCTAATAAAGATAGCATTATTGGTTATGCGCATTTGGTTGGTGTTGATTTAGATGCCGAATCCAATAATAGAATGTCAGCACAGCAGGCTGACAACCTGGCAGCACTTATTAAGGCTATAAAACAAAAGCTTCCAGACACGTTGATTACCGTTGCTGGATTTTCAACAGGTGCTGGTGATAATGTTGATGGTAGAACTTGTGCAGTGCAAGGATCACGCCACTGTGGAGAATTAGTGCCTGTAATGCAAAAAGCAAAAGATGATATTTCTTGGATTAATATTATGGCATATAACGGTGGTCCTGATTATGCGTGCGCCAAGCAAAGCTAAGGCAATCAAGCTGGACAATCCAGCCCAGAAAAAGGCTAGCCACCAGTCTGGAACCGAACTACACATAATGCAAGGTAACGAACATTATGAAGCTGTAGTAAGGGCGGTCTATCAGCCACAACGCGAGTGAAGGTATTGAGCCCCGTAATATACCATCGTCGCACCTGATCAAGGTTTTCATATGCCTGAAATCAGCACTACGCAATACGTAAAGGCGAGTATGCGTGGAGGTGTCGGGGTCTGAGTCCGTAGCGGGTAGATGAACTGATTGCTTTGGAACTTGGGAGAACCTTGCTATTTCTGAATGCTTATCTTGGAGCCTAAAAAGCTAGAGATAAGCTTAGCAAGGTAGTCGGACTAGCTCATAGTAGAGGTGTAAATAGGGTAATGCCTAATGGCACTAAGTTAAGCCGCAT
>NZ_QLIT01000175.1 GCF_003574485.1 Facilibium subflavum | reverse complement strand
AAATTATCCTCTTCGTTAAACTGCTAACCCCTTCAAGTGGTCTTAAACCTCAATAGGCATTACCCTATTTACACCTCTACTACGAGCTAGTCCGACTACCTTGCTAAACTTACCTCTAGCTTTTTAGGCTCCAAGATAAGCATTCAGAAATAGCAAGGTTCTCCCAAGTTCCAAAGCAATCAGTTCATCTACCCGCTACGGACTCAGACCCCGGCACCTCCACGCATACTCGCCTTTACGTATTGCGTAGTGCTGATTTCAGGCATATGAAAACCTTGATCAGGTGCGACGATGATATATTACGGGGCTCAATACCTTCACTTGCGTTGTGGCTGATAGACCGCCCTTACTACAGCTTCATAATGTTCGTTACCTTGCATTATGTGTAGTTCGGTTCCAGACTGGTGGCTAGCCTTTTTCTGGGCTGGATTGTCCAGCTTGATTGCCTTAGCTTTGCTTGGCGCACTCATCATATCATCCCTATTACAGCTTATTGACTGGATAACTATCAGTGTAGGTTAATTTTGCTAGATTACCATTGTAATTACACCAAAATATTACCGAGACAAATGTACTTAGCTGAAAACTGTTAATATCGAACAAGCGTAAAAAATTGCTAAAATACTTGGGGTTGCATTGAACAAAACGCGCTTCTATCGTTTTATGGCAACTAAGTGCTTTGATTGGGATCGCATTTGCTATCTGGTATTCAAACTTATTCCTAAGCCTTTGACCGATCGACGTCTGCTTGTGGCGCTGGATGACAAAATCAGGGAAAGTTCAGGTATTAAAAAATTGGCATGGATTGACATTATTAAAAAAAATCAAATAATTAAAACAATTTTATTAAAAATGTATTGTTTTCTTATGCAAAACACACCTGTTTCATCAAACAAAAACCTGATTACCGGCTGTTTTAGCGCAATAATAGAATGGTATGATTTTGGGCTTTATTTATATATGATTCCAGTGTTTTCTGGCATATTTTTTCACCATACACAAGCCACTGTTAGCGTTATCTACGGTCTGCTTCTATTTGCTTTAAGCTACATTTGCCGCCCTATTGGCGGCATTATTTTAGGCTGGGTTGGTGAAAAAACCAACCGTAAAACTGTACTAATGATCACAACTTTTATGATGTTTATTGCTTTACTCATTATTGCCAGTCTGCCAACATCAAAAAATTTTGCTACATTATCGATATACCTGTTAACGCTGGCCAGGGCTATCCAGGGCCTGTCTGTTGGCGGTGAGTATGTTAGCTTATATGTTTTTCTAAATGAAGCTGCAAAACCAAGATGCCTAGGAAAAACTGTATCCCTTGGCAATGTGGCCTGTGGTTTTGGCATGTTACTCGCCGTGACATTTGTATATGCAATGTACTCTATCTTTTCAATACAGCAAATTCACACATGGGCATTTCGACTACCCTTTATATTTGGGATAATCTTAAGCATTATTACACTGATTGCCCAAAAAGGTTTAGTAGAAAACCCTCGATACAAAAAAGATAAAATAACCTATTTTCCAACCTTTAGTGACATCAAGCTGTGTAGTTTTTTGTTCCTTATCTGTGGTTTTGCCACGTCTATTTTTTACTTTACAGTTGCTTTTATCCCTAGCATAACTGCGGTACATATTAGGTTCTGTGAACCAAAAAAACTACAAGATGTGAAATTAAGTTGATTTAATTAAAAAATGATTTGCAAGGTTGCAATCCTTGGTTTGAAATATATTTGAGAAAAACAACAAAGGATTGCAAAATGCATTATCACATAAATGGAAATGCTTGGGAAAAGATTTATGAATTTTTAATGACGGTAAAGAGGATACACTGCAAAAATACGGAATCTTTGCGTTTAT
>NZ_QLIT01000174.1 GCF_003574485.1 Facilibium subflavum | reverse complement strand
GTGCCCTGGGTTTTGAAGGAATCCTTATAAAATAAGGCTTTCACATTCAAAAGTGTCAAAGTCGGGATAGAAGAAAGTAGGAGAAGGCTGTTCATGACCAATATATTATTAAAAACCTAGAATGGAATATCATCATCATTAAAGTCATTTAGTTGACTTAAATCAGGCTGGTTTCCTGTTTGTGGTTGAGCTTGAGCAGGTTGATTCTGTCTTACTGGCTGTGAAGAAGGTTGCTCAAAACCACCTTGCTGCTGATTTGCATTGCTAAAATCACTTTGCTCACCACGTCCGCCAATTAACTGGAACTCTGTAGCGACGATCTCTGTAGTGTAGCGATCCTGCCCTTGATTATCCTGCCATTTACTGGTGCGGATTCTACCTTCCACATATAAAAGCGAGCCTTTCTGCGTATATTGTTGGATGACTTCAGCCTGTTTACCAAAAACAACAACACGGTGCCATTCTGTATTTTCAATGAACTGGCCTGTTTGGCGATCTTTATAGCCATCATTTGTTGCAAGCCTTAAATTTGCGACAGCCATGCCGCTTGGCATGTAACGAACTTCAGGATCAGCGCCTAAACGGCCTAATAGAATAACTTTGTTAATTGTACCTTTTGCCATGATTTATTTATCCTGTTTATAGAAATGTATACCTTACATTTTACACATATCTGCCTTAGCATCACAATTGATTTTCTTGAGTTTATGACACTTGATCCAATTTTCCAGGATTTCATGTGTTTAAATTTGCCTTATGTTTTTTTTACGTAAAAATAGTAAAATTATTTATGGGTCAGTGATGTAATTGCAAAGGGTCTGGGTAGTAACGATTTGCCTAAAATTCAGGCCAAGTATTTCCAATAAATCGGTGTCTTTTTCCAGGATTTTTCATTACACTAACTTGTGAAGAAAGAATAAAATGGTAAGTGGTTAAGCATGTATTTAATTACTTCGTAAGAGGGAATCTGGTGTGAATCCAGAGCTGGCCCGCAGCGGTAATTGGAAACGAAAAACACATACATGAGTATTATGTAAAAGCACTGGGAGACCGGGAAGCGGTGTTGAGTAGGTTTGATGTTATCATCAACTGTCCATAAGTCCGAATACCTGCCATAAAGTGTTTTTATAAAGTATAGGCCTGCCGCATATAAACATGATTTGGTAGTGGCAAAACGCTTTCGAGGAACAAAGCAGATGAATTGTCACCGTGTGTCCCACGGGACCTGGTCGTTGTCGCTGTACTTGTTATAGTACGTTTGATAACCATCGTTAAAGACAGTTTCATTTTTGTTTCTTGAAGTTTTCATAACAATAAAATTAAGATGTATTAGTGCGTTATTACAACATGCCAAGGCAAAAAGCATACACCACTCGTAAAACAGTTTATAGCTGGTTAAAGTGTATTTTATACAAATAGCGTCAAATGACAGGAAAAAAGTAATGCAAGTAAATGTAACAAAAAGAAATGGGCGAAAAGAACCGGTTAATTTGGACAAGATTCATCGCGTATTAACCTGGGCTGCTGAAGGTTTGGAAGGCGTTTCTGTGTCGCAAGTTGAGCTGCAATCACATATTCAGCTTTATGAGGGTATGAAAACCTCAGATATTCAAGCGATTATCATTAAAACAGCAGCAGATTTAATTTCAAAAGACACGCCTGATTATCAATATATGGCTGCACGTTTGGCTGTGTTTCATTTACGAAAGCTTGCCTATGGTCAGTTTGAGCCACCAAAGCTGTATGACCATGTTGAAAAGCTTGTACAGCTGAATAAATACGATCAGCACTTATTAGCAGATTACAGTGTAGATGAGTTTGCGCAAATGGATGCGCATATTGACCACTGGCGTGATATGAATTTCACCTATGCTGCAGTGAATCAAATGCAAGGAAAATATCTGGTTCAAAACCGTGTAACAGGCCAGGTATATGAAACACCACAAATGCTATATATGCTGGTGAGTGCCTGCTTGTTTTCAAGCTATGATCCAAGCATTCGGATGCAATATGTCTTAGATTTTTATGATGCGGTCAGCCAATTTAAGATTTCTCTGCCCACACCGATTATGGCAGGTGTCAGAACGCCAACAAGGCAGTTTAGCTCTTGTGTGTTAATCGATACTGATGATAGTTTGGACTCAATTAATGCCTCAGCTTCGGCAATTGTGAAATACGTTTCACAACGTGCTGGTATTGGTATTAATGCTGGCAAGATTCGCGCACTTGGTAGTGAGATTAGAGGAGGTGAGGCGCTTCATACCGGATGTATTCCATTTTATAAATATTTCCAAACAGCGGTAAAATCCTGCTCGCAAGGTGGTGTTCGCGGCGGTGCGGCGACGTTATTCTATCCTATTTGGCATCTTGAAGCACCTTCATTGCTGGTCTTAAAAAACAATCGTGGTGTGGATGATAATCGTGTTCGTCACTTGGATTATGGCGTGCAAATTAATAAATTAATGTACCAACGTTTGATTAAACAACAGAATATTACACTTTTTAGTCCATCAGATGTACCTGGTTTATATGATGCATTTTTTGCCGATCAAGCGGAATTTGAGCGACTTTATATTGAAGCAGAAAACAATCCAGATATTCGCAAAAAAACGATGCCGGCGGCTGAGATTTTTTCGCTTTTAATGCAAGAGCGAGCACAAACTGGGCGTATCTATATACAAAATGTGGATCATTGCAATACACATTCAGCATTTAATCCAAAGCGTGCACCGATTAAGCAGTCGAACCTTTGCATGGAAATTACCCTGCCAACAAAACCATTAACACATGTGTTTGATGATCAAGGTGAGATTGCACTTTGTACCTTATCGGCATTTAACTTAGGCGCATTGCAAAATTTGGATGAATTAGAGCATTTAGCAGATTTAATCGTTCGTGCGTTAGATAATCTGCTGGATTACCAAAACTATCCGGTAATTGCCGCAGAAAAGCCTGCCAAATCCCGCCGAAGCCTTGGTGTTGGTGTGATCAATTTTGCCTATTATCTGGCAAAAAATCATATGCGTTATAGTGATGGAAGTGCCAATGATCTGGTGCATGAAACCTTTGAAGCGATTCAATATTACCTTTTAAAAGCATCAAATCAACTGGCACGGGAAAAGGGGCGTTGTGATTGGTTTGACGATACAACTTATGCAGAGGGTTTGTTGCCTATTGATACTTATAAAAAAGAGATTGACAGTTTTTGCCAGATGCCGCTTAAAAAAGACTGGGAAGCGTTACGCCAAGCCATTAAAAAGGATGGCTTGCGACATTCAACGTTATCAGCGATTATGCCATCTGAAACATCATCTCAAATCTCTAATGCAACCAATGGCATAGAACCGCCAAGAGGGCTTATATCAATTAAACAGAGTAAAGATGGTGTTCTAAAGCAGGTTGTGCCGGAAATTCAGAATCTGCAAGACCAGTACGAGCTTTTATGGCAGATGTCGGATAACAAAGGTTATCTGCAGCTTTGTGCAATTATTCAGAAGTTTGTTGACCAATCAATGTCAACGAATACCAATTATGATCCTGCGAATTATAAAGACTATAAAGTGCCAATGCAGCAGTTGTTATCAGATTTATTGATTGCTTATAAATATGGACTTAAAACCCTTTATTACCATAATACGCGTGATCATGCCGGTCAAACGCATGCCCAACAGCAAGAAGTGGTGGTCGATGAATCTGCTGATGACTGTGCTTCTGGTGCTTGTAAAATTTAAACGAATTGAGAAAATAAAATGAGCCAAATTAATCATACTTATACAACTTTTCATACGCAAAAAAATGATGCATTATTTGAACCGATGTTCTTTGGCCATCCAGTCAATGTATCGCGCTATGACCAGCAAAAGCATTCTATTTTTGAACGCTTAATCGAAAAGCAATTGTCCTTTTTCTGGCGACCAGAAGAAGTTGATCTTTCCCGTGACCGGATTGATTTTCAAAAATTCAGCGATGCTGAAAAGCATATTTTCTTGTCAAACCTTAAATATCAAACGCTGCTTGATTCAGTGCAAGGCAGAAGTCCCAATATCGCTTTTTTACCATTGGTTTCATTGCCTGAGCTTGAAACCTGGATTGAAACCTGGAGCTTTTCTGAGACGATTCACAGCAGATCTTATACGCATATGGTCAGATCAATGCTTGATGACCCAAGTCTGGTTTTTGATGATATTGTGGATAATGAGAACATTCGCAAACGTGCTACCGATATTACCTGTTATTATGATGATTTGATTTTAAAGACACAATTATTCCAGACACAAGGTGCTGGGGAATATGTCATTAACAACCAAAAAGTTTATGTCGATTTAAAAGCCGTGAAAAAGGCCTTATATTTAGCTTTGCAAGCGGTAAATGCTTTAGAAGCCATTCGTTTTTATGTCAGCTTTGCCTGTACTTTTGCGTTTTCTGAGCAAAAGAAAGTTGAAGGCTGTGGTAAGATAATGAAGCTTATTGCACGTGATGAAGCCTTACACCTGGCTAGTACACAGCATATGATTAATATCATCCATCAAGGCAAAGATGGTGATCAGGAATTAACGGAGATTGCACATCAAAGTAAAGATGAAGCGCACCATATCTTTACACAAGCAATCAAACAGGAAAAACAATGGGCAAAATATTTGTTCCAAGAAGGCTCAACGCTTGGCTTAAATGAGCAGATACTCTGCCAATATATTGATTTTCTGGCCAAAGAGAGAATGCAGGCGATTGATCTTGATTATCAAGGCGGTCATATTCCAAAATCCAATCCAATTCCCTGGATTAATACCTATTTAGATTCTGATAATGTCCAGGTCGCACCGCAAGAAACAGAAATAAGCTCTTATCTGTCAGGTCAAATTGATAGCACCATCAATGCGGATGCTTTCCAGGATTTTGGTGAGCTGTAAACCATAAATCGTTTTCATTTGGGGGCGATGAGTGAAAAAAATCATCTTTAACAGCCAAACGATTGATGTACAGGATGAAGGTAAAACAATACTGGAGGCTTTAGAGTCTGCGGGCGTAATTGTGAACTATCAATGCCGTGATGGTATTTGTGGTACCTGCCGGTGTCAGCTTATTGAAGGAGAAGTTCTTTATCAGCAAGAACCTTTTGCCATGGCAAAAAATGGTGAGATTTTTATTTGTGTGGCAAAAGCAAAAAGTGATCTTTTATTAAAGCAGTAAATCAAAATAAGCCAATGACATAAGCACCAAAGGTATTTTATACTACGAGCTTACTTTATTTGACCATTAAGAGATATGAGACAATATATAAAACCACTTGTCTGGTTCATCGGTGGCATTGATCCAACAAATTCAGCAGGTATTGGCGTGGATCTAAAAATCGCTTACTTTTTCGATGTGCATGCAATAAGCCTTATTACTGCCAATACGGCACAAAATAACCAGCAGTTTATTGCATTAAACCCTGTTAGTGATGATGTTTTCTGTCAGCAATTTGATTTATTGATGGCAACCCAAAAACCAAAAATCATTAAATCTGGTTTGTTAGCAACCGTAAAGCAGGTTGAAAGATTAAGCGAATATTTACAGCAAAACCCAGATGTGCTTTATATTTGCGATCCAGTGTTTCAAAGCACCAGTGGTGGGGTGTTTTGTGATAAAAATATTATTGCATTGATTAAACAAAAACTTCTGCCTTTGGCAACGCTGATCACGCCTAATATAGCTGAAACATGTGTGTTATTGGGTAATAAAATGGTACAGGCAGATAAAGCAGATTTATCACCGCTTGCTACTCAATTGGCAGCACATTACCAAGTTGGTAATGTGTTAATTAAAGGCGGGCATTTCGCACAGAATATTGGATTAGACTGTTTATATATAAACGGCTGTTTGCATTACTTTAAGCCTAAAATCGATAATATGACTGATGCCCGGGGTACAGGCTGTGCTTTAGCTGCCAGTATTGCTTCTGTTATGGCATATGATGCGCCTTTGGAAGAAGCCGTATGTCTTGCAAAATCGCATTTAACGCAGGCATTATCAAAAGACTATTATCATTTTGATAATAAAAAGATATTAGCCTACCAACAAAACAAAGCGATTAATCATCACAATGCATTGCCACTTATTTATCGTGAAGCCATAGAAACGTCATTAATATTTCCAGAAATGGCGCGCGTTGGCTTTTATCCAGTTGTTGATGATGTGAACTGGATAGAAAGGCTTGCAAAGCTTCAGGTTAAAACCATACAGTTGCGTTTGAAAGGCCTTCCGATCGATGAAATCAGGCGGCAAATCATAAAAGCCAATCAGATTGCCAAAGAATATAACCTGGCCTTGTTTATTAACGATTATTGGCAATTGGCAATAGAATATAATTGCTTTGGTGTTCATCTAGGCCAAGAGGACCTGGACATTGCAGATTTTCCGGCCATTGCTAAAGCTGGTTTACGTTTAGGTCTAAGCACACATAATCATTATGAATTAGCCCGAGCATTAACGATCAATCCTTCTTATGTCGCTTTGGGTCCAATATTTCATACCAATACAAAAAAGATGAAATTTACGCCTCGTGGTTTGGAAATGTTGCATCAATGGCGTAGACTGACAAAAGCGATACAACTGGTTGCCATTGGCGGGATTGATGAAAATAATATCGATAGTGTATGGCAAACAGGTGTTGATGGTATTGCCGTTGTCAGCTATGTTACCAAGGCAAAAGACTATGCCAAGTGTGTAGAAAAAGCACAGGATGTGATCAAGTCATAGCGTTTCAATTGGTCTTAAGAATTTTTCTAAGGCATTTATAGCCGGGTTTTGCTCAAATCCTTTTAAACAGGCAAGGTGAAAATTAAGATACCTTGGGAATTCTTTCATGGGAACAATTTGAGCCAGATTTTGTTTGATCATTGTATCGCCAGTGATTAAACCGATGCCTAAGCCTTGTTGTATGGCTTGCTCTACCAGATTCCCATTATTAAAATAAATAGTATTGTTTTTCGCCATGGCTTCTTTTGGCCACAGGTTAAAAATTTCTGTATCTGGATCTGGTAAGATTAAGGTTTTATCTGTAATAGCCGTTAATGATTCAGGGTAGTCGGTAGCGTTTTCATGATTAGAAATGGCAACATAAACAGGAATCTTCTCAATCGCCACCTGGTAATATTCTGGCTTAACACGACCGGCAAAGATGATATCAAGTTCGCCATTTTCAAGCTTTTCATAAAGTTGTCGCCTGTCATGAACTTCAAAAGCAAAATTCACCTTTGGATGGCTTTCAATAAAGTCCTGAAGATTTTTAAAGACGATTTGTTGTGCTGAGACTGACGATGGCAAGCCAATTCTAATATCGCCAGTAATTACCCCTTTAACATCATCAATATATTGCCTTGTAGTTTCTATGTCTGATTTTATTTTTAAAAAATGCTTATAAAGCCCGATGCCTGTATCCGTTATGATTAATTTTTGTCCGCTTATTTTCACTAAGGATACGCCAATTTGCGCTTCTAGATTCCTAAGCTGTGCAGAAACGCCAGGTTGCGTCATATATAATTTTTCCGCAGTGCGAGTGAAGTTTTTAATTTCAACTAGTGCTATAAAAACCTCAACCTGTTTTAAACTAAAGTGTGCTTTCATCTTTGTGTTTGATTATTCGTTGAATTGATTTATTAAATCAAAGAAATGTATAAAACACCAGCACCACAGAAAATTTAATATCAAAGCACATTTTACATTTACTCGTAACTTGACTGTGTTAAAATTTGATCTTCCGTTTAGATTGATATGACGCTTTAACCAGGCTTGCTGTCATTAATTATGAGAGATGTGTTTTGGTGAGCGCTGTTAAAAAGGTAAGCCTATGCAAATAACATCAAATAAAACACTCACTTTACTACGCCTGGTGATGATTAATATTATTGCTGTTGACAGCTTACGTAATATTTCCATCACCGCACAAGCCGGTTGGGTTGTGGTGAGTTTTTATATTATTGCTGCCGTATTTTTTCTGATTCCTTGTGCTTTGTTAACGGCACAAATGGCAACAGGGTATTCGCAAAATGGTGGTATTTATCTGTGGACAAAAGAAGCCTTTGGTGCCAGAACAGGCTTTATCGTATTGTGGCTGCAATGGCTTTATAATCTGGTCTGGTTTCCATCAATATGTGGTTTTTTTGCAGGGATTATTGCTTATGTGATCGGACCTATGCTGTCGATTAATCCGAATGAATTAGTTAGCAATCCCTGGTATATGATTGCCATGAGTCTTTGTATGTTTTGGTTGGCAACTATTGTAAATCTTTATGGTATAAAAACATCCAGCACCATTAGTATTATTGGTGCAGTTGTTGGAACGCTATTGCCGATGATTGTTATTATTGGTTTGGCTTTGTTCTGGGTGTTATCAGGCCACCTTATTCAAGAGCCTGCAAGCTTTAATGATTTTATGCCAAACATATCCAATATGGGCAGTTGGGGGCTTTTTTTAACGGTAATGTTTAGCCTTTTTGGCCTTGAAATGAGCGCAATTCATGCAGGAAATGTTAAAAATCCAAAGAGAAACTTCCCTAGTGCATTGGTGATTTCAAGTTTTGTGATTCTAATATCACTAATCTTATCAAATATCGCTATTTTTGCTGTTACTCCTGATGGTTCACAACATGTAGATATCGTGACAGGGCTTATGGCATCATTTACTTATTTCTTTGGGCAGTTCCATGTGCCATGGATGTCTGCTGTTATTGCTTTAACATTAATTTTAGGAGCATTTACGACAGTGTCAGCCTGGATTATGGGGTTATCACGCGCATTCACAGTTGCCGCAGAAGATGGTTTAATCTCAAGGTCTCTTGCAAAATGTAACCGCCATCAAGCGCCAAGTAAGGTATTAATGTTACAAGGCTTAATTTTCTCTGTCTTTTGCTTAAGCTACTTATTAATGCCAACAGTGAATGCCGCATATTGGTTTTTAAGCGCACTTACCGCACAATTGGCTGTTATTGCTTATATTGGTATGTTCGCAGCGGCAATTAAACTACGGTCCGTAAATGCACCAAGACCAGGGCAATTTGATCTTTTAGGCGGTGTTTATGGCACGATTATAATGGCTATGCTTGGGTTTATGGGTTGTATTGTGGCACTTTTGGTTGGCTTTATTCCAACAGATGATGTGAGTATTTCAACTTTTTCATTTGATAGCCTGCTTGTAAGCGGCGTTGTCATTGCCTTAGTTATTCCGTTTTTTGTGATGAGAAATGGTATAAAATAAAGTGTTTAAAAATGATTCACGCGGGGTATAAATAAGACTATCTACAGGCGCGCCTTAACACAATATAACCCACAACCCCTGATAACAAAGATCCACCTAATACGCCAATTTTAACGAGATTCATCAACGGTGAGGCGCCAAATGCAAGTGTCCCAATAAATAAACTCATGGTAAAACCAACACCGCAAACAAGGCCAATGCCATATAGTTGGACGTTGGAGAGATTACTTCCTATGCTGAAAAACCTGGTTTTGCTGAATAGATACAAAGAACCGAAAATACCGATTTGCTTACCAATAAATAACCCTAAGACAATCCCTATTGTTACAGGGTGAAAAAACATGCCAAGCGAGACTCCTTGAAAGCTTATTCCCGCATTAGAAAAGGCAAACCATGGTAAGACCATAAAAATAACCCAGGGGTTTAGTCCATGCTCAAGCTTTAATAAAGGCGAGTTTTTTTCTGAATGTGGGATACACATGGCAAGGGCAACACCTGCTAATGTTGCGTGTACCCCGGATTTTAACACGCAAAACCACATAACAATCCCAACTAAAATATAAGGGGCTAAGCGTTTAACGCCTAAACGATTAAAGAGAATAAGCACAATGAGGCAGACAAGTGCGCTACCTAAAGAAATAAACGATAAATTATGTGTATAAAATACGGCGATAATAACAATTGCCGCAATATCATCAAAAATTGCAATTGTGGTGACGAGTATTTTCAGTGAAGTAGGTACTTTATTGCCTAAAAGCGCTAAAATACCCAATGTAAAGGCAATGTCTGTTGCCGTGGGTATTGCCCAGCCTTTCATAAACTGTGCGTTTGAATAGTTAAAGAGCACATAAATAAGTGCCGGCACCAAAAGCCCAAATAATGCGACAATTGCTGGAATGATAACACTAGATTTACTCGATAAGGTCCCGCCAACAAATTCGCGTTTTATCTCCAGGCCAACAATCAAAAAGTAGATTACCATGAGGCCATCATTTACCCAGTGCAGTAGTGTTTTTTGCAAATGGAAGTCACCAATACTGACACCAGCATAAACGTTGCCTATCATTTGGTAATAGTTGCTAAAGGCAGAGTTATTAATGATAATCGCTAAAATCGCAGAGACAAATAAAATAATGCCACCGATTACTTCAATATTAAATTTAGACTGTTTACTCATTTAAAACGCCTGTTTTTACTTTTCATTGTTTTTTAATACACAAATGCCTTTTGCGCGACGAATGATAGTGTATATAAGCTCTCACTCAGGCTTGATTTTACCAAATCAGCTTGCACAGGGATATAGTAATATGGCTTTAAATTACTTTTGAACAATGGTGTTAACAAGCATGTCGCCTATTGTATCGATGTATTTTTGTCTGGTTTGTTGTGTTTTAAAGCATGATAGTCCTGTACGCACAAAAGGACCAAAGACAAGTCCAAAGATCATGCTAAATATTTCATCATCGGAAAGATTATCGTATATCTGCCCCTTTTGGCGAAAATGTGCGATACAATCAATTAGATTTTTTCGTGGTGATGTGTTCTTTGTGTTACCAATGCCAAATAATTGTGACTTTTTATCCTCAAGCCTTTGCCAGTCAAATAGTCTTAACATATCAGGATGCTTGGCAAGAAAATGAATGCGTTGCTGCACAAAACCTCTAATGAAACTTTCAAAGTCTTCATGTTGTGGAAATATATCTTTTTCTTCCCAGCCACTTTCTTTTAAATAAGTGAGTTTCACCTCTTTCCATAAGTGTGCTTTACTATCAAAGTAGTGATAAATTAACGATACTGGCACAGTTGCTTTTTTTGCAATATCTCGTAAAGACGTTCCATTGAAGCCATTTTTAACAAATAAAGTTTTTGCCGCTTTTATAATCTTAGGATATCCATTTTCAGGCCTTTTCTTTGGCATTTTCAATATCAATATAATCGTTATTTACAGCTAATAGTAATTTAATTGCCAGGATGTGCAAGTAAAAATTGTTGTTATTTCCACCAGATTTTTAAATATTTTTATTGAACGATCGTTAAATTATGTTATCATGTTGAACATGTGTTCAATTGGGGAAGTTGATATGATAAAAACAACAACAAATAGCAGCAAAAGCCTTTGGTTAATTTGTACATTTTCGATATTACTGGGATTTAGCTATTTTTTGGCAGCTGATATGTATGTGCCAAGCTTGCCGATGATTACAAAAGATTTTGTGACAAATTCATCGGTGACACGCTTGAGTATTTCATTTTTTTTGATTTCTTTAGCGGTATCACAGCTTGTTTATGGGCCGGCATCAGATAAATATGGTCGCAAACCGATATTAATGACTGGCGGTATCGTTTATTTAATTGCAAGTATACTTTGTGTACTGTCATTTAATATTGAAACGCTATTAATAGGCCGTTTTTTGCAAGGTGTTGGCGCTGGTGCATTAATGGGGCTTTCTAGAACAATTATTCAAGATTGGGTAAGCAAAGAAAAACTCATGCAAATCGTTGGCTGGTTAAGCATGTTTTTCTTATTAGCACCTGCGGTTGCACCAACAATTGGCGGGTTTGTTGAAGCCTATGCAGGCTGGCGCGTATCGTTTGTTATTATGGCAGTCTTTATTGCCATCGTGCTGCCAGGTATTCGATATGTTTTGCCTGAAACCCATCCAAAAGCAAAACGTGACACACAGGCGCTTAATGCATCACATATGGCAAAAAACTATTTGGAAATGCTGTTGCATGCGCGTTTTATGATTTATATATTTTGTATGATCGCAGGTTTTGCTGGTGTCATTGCATTTTATACGATTGGGCCATTTATCTTTATAGAGAAGCTTGGTTTTTCAGCACAAGGGTTTGGCCTGTTATCATTATTAATTCTCTCTTGTGCGTTTATTTCACGTTTTTATGTCGCTCTTTATGCCTTAAAAAGATTTGGTGTCACAGGTACGATCTTCCAAGGGCTTGTCTTGCTTGTTGGGGCAAGCTTTGTGTTATTGCTTTTATCAAAATTACAAGCAATCAACGGTGTGGCGATTATGATATGTTTGTGTGTTTATGTGATGGGAAGCAGCCTTATTGGTCCAACTGTAGTGGGTAGTGCGCTTAGTTTCTTCAAACATAAAGCAGGTGCTGCTGGTGCTATGTATGGATTTTTGCAGATGTTTGGCATGTTTTTAGTCAGCACAATTGCTTCTTTTGTAACACCAAATGCGATAGACCTTGCATTGATATTGCTTGTTTTATCTGTTACTGCATTAATTTTGTTTGTCTGCGTTCATGTAAATGTTCGTCAGTTATTAGGAAAACATCGTAGTTTGATTTTATGATTATACACCACCCATAAATCATTTTATTGTACTTCTTGCTTTACTCTTTGTGTGATTTTGACAACTTGAGTTTTGGTAATAGTCCAAAGCTATTACCTGCAATCCAGCTTACCAAAATTTTTGCAAAGTGCTTTGCAACTAAATACTGCCATGCAATTGAATGGCGTCCTCTATGTTTTTATAACTTTGCTCAAGGTTTAGTGCTAAAAAGATATGCTCCTCATGAGCTTCTTCTGATTGTAAAGTGTGTTGTAATTGTGATATTCGGCTATTAAAAGCTGCCAATATTTCCATAGGCTTGATGATAAATGCTTTACCATATCGTTCTTGTATATCTGATAAGAATTGAAGGGTCTCGGTTTTAAAATCGTTATAATTTTCTGTTGATAGTCTGCTACAAAGCGTCTCTCTGAATTCATAAAATTCGGCAATATTGGGAAGCGCACAAAATA
>NZ_QLIT01000173.1 GCF_003574485.1 Facilibium subflavum | reverse complement strand
GGCATAGCCTGCTTTTTCAACAAACTTTTGAACTACCGATAGTTTGCTTTTTGGGAATACCATATAATCATTGGCTAAAAATTTGACTTGCTCATCATACTCAAACTTCTTAATACACTGAGCTTTTAATCTTAAATCTGATACTTTGGCAATAAGTAAATTTTTATGTAATAGTATTCTACCATGCTTCTCCATAATTCGATCAAATGACTGTTTAAGAGAAGTTGACTGATCACACATCCATTTAACAAGTGGGGACTCTAGTAATGATAAATCCTGTTTTGCTAAACGAATCATATCGGGCACTACAATCAATTTGCGAGGTTGTTCACCTTTTGCTTTTTGTGTTTTAAAATGACAGATAGATGCCAAGGTCTCAAGCATCTGATAAGGTACTTTAGTCATATCAATAATAAAAGCATCCTTATCAAGTATCAAAAACTGATCTGGGGTATGGGCATAGACAACGTCATGCCCTCTTCCATAAAATACTTTGTTGTTATGATATATTTTACTAAACAGTCCAAAATCGACAGCAGCCTGACATACTACCGAAGTTTTAAGCTCTCTTTTAGGATCAGGTAAAAAATGTATCAATGGGCTAATATCCCGCTCACCAAAAAACTGGCCAGGTTTAAGTTGCTCTAATGCGGTCGTTAGTACATCGAACATGACATCAGATTCTGGTTCAAAATTAAGGCGTCGATGAAACTGAGGATAGCATACCTGATTTATCTGTCTGCGCTGCCATTTATTGAGAATTGATAAATTAAAACGTTCTTTGCCAATCTTCAATATGTTATCACTAACTCTTAGGCTATAGGAGCCAAGTTTTGGTGCACTACCGCCCTGTGTAATAAACATTTCTGTAATATGTTGGCGTAAAGAATTATCAGCGGGTAATGGTGTTTCATTAATCTCAGTCAATGTTCTAAATGGGGCAGGAATGAAAGATTGATATAGGCTGGGGACTTTAAAACGCCACCGTTCTAAATTGGTATCTGCATAACGTTGAGTAACAGATAGCAACCCTTTACGCACGAGGTTTGCCCATATTTTTTTAAATAAAGTGCCATAACTTTGCGTATATGTACCATATCTATCAACCTCATCAGGATATAAGGGCGCAAAAAAGCTGACATCAACCATCTTGTCCCCTATGTATGAAAGGAATATCCGCTCACGATCAGTTAGTGTCTCAATCGCATCAGGCAAGCCTTGCGTAGAAGAAAAACTAGTTTCAAATACATCTTTTGATTTTGCACATTTAGCGTCAAATTTTCTTGCCTGACAAATATGCTTCATATCTGTCGCATTTAAATAATCTGTGATCATTTATTTATCCTTTGCTAAATAAGTTCATCATATCGAAAATTGCCTATATGCGTCAATTTGAAAGCATTTAATTGACAGCAGTTATACAAAGTAGTACAAACATCGCGTGGTAAATAATAACAAGTGTTTAGCATGGGGAAACCCAATAATCAAAAGAAGAAACGTAATAAAAAGTATACACCTAAACAACATATTGGATGGATTGGCTATGGCTATATCCAATACCATAATTATCGATGCTACTTTGAAGTTAGGTTTGACCATTTAAATAAGGAAATACGTAAAGATAATGATTTTGGTGACTTTGTGATTGATGTATTGAATGAATTTGCCAAGGAAGATGGCATAACATCAGAGGCCACTGATCTTAAAATGCTGAAATGGCTTGAATGGTATAGATAATTAAAGCCTGTTACTCAATAGCGTCATCCCAAAGCATATGCATCAATGTTGCATAATATACATACTATCGCTTTGCATGCTTATTTTGTTCTCGGAGCATTTCTACTTCCTTTTTTGCCACTGCTGCTTCCTGCTTATATTGACTCACTTGATCTGAAAGCACTTTACATTGCTCAAGCGCCCTATTTTCTCTTTTTTCAGTATCCAATAGACGAGATTCAGCAATTGCTATTTTTTGCTCCAAATTTTTTTTGAGCTCAGTAAAATTAAGTTCCACAGTTTCTAATTTAGATTTTAATGCGTCATACGCTTCTTCTGATTTTTTGAAATTAGATAAATGCTCGTCAATGCGTACCTTAAGAAGCTTATTTTCATTCTCAAGAACATTTATTTCCTTAAGCTTCAACTCTGCAATTGCTTTTTGTACAGCAGAAGGTAATTGTACTTCTTTAAGTATGCTTAACTCCTTGGCGGCATGCTCCTGTTCATAACGCTCTCTATAGGCAGCGATCGTGCTTTTACTGCCACCAATCAATTCATGTATAGCATTGGTTCCTGCTTTACCTTCCTCTATTAATTGCTCCCATACTTCAACAAATTTTTCATATGGTATGCCAGGTCGCCCTTTCTGTGTTTGTGCAGTCACTGTGATGCTCCATTTAATTAAATACCATTTTAATACCGGTATTTTATAGTATTAATATATCAAAGTCACTTCAATCATGCCAAAGGTCATGAAAGGCGCCACTGGCTAGTTGCGTATAAATAACAGTATTCTGAATATTACTGTGCCCAAGGTAAAGCTGAATGGTACGCGTATCGACCCGATCATTTGCTAATTTAAAACCTGTAGAATGCCTTAGCATATGTGGGTGAATACTCATATTAAGCCCAGACTCACTATCAGCACGCGTCAGTATTTTCCTAAAAGTGTGGTCTGTGAGCGGTGATTTTCTCTCTGAGACAAACACAAAGTCCGTCTCTGGATACATGCGCTGAACCTTTCTAAGCGCCCTACTCACAACTCCAGAAATAGGATGAGTTGAGTTTATACCTGATTTTAAGCGCCTCACATGTAAAATTCCTTGGGACAAATCCACCTGGGACCACTTAAGATTAACCAACTCTGCAACACGAAGTCCATGGCGATAAGCTACAAGTATCATAGCAGCATCACGCTCACCGTGACGCCCTACCCTTTTTGCTGCTGTGATTAGCGTATTAATTTCTTTCTCAGTGAGATATTCTCGATCACGACGATCTTTATTTTTTTGGTTTTACCAAATCGATTTTTCTACTGCTCTTAGCCATAAAAACAAAACTTTCCGTAAAACAAACGTCGAGGTTATTAATTGCACAGTTGCAACAATTACCTTTTTATAATGTTTACAGTTTACCTAAATTCCTTTAAAACTGCATTACTTTCCGTATTTGGGTTATTTTACGGAGTGTTTTTATTAGTCCATATTTTTGGATTTTTGGGTTTATGAAAAATAATTAAAAAATAAATTATCACCAACCTTTACGCTTTTAAATGCATGGTTTATGATTTGAGTAAATGGATTAAATAGGCGTAAACCTCAATGGCAATTAAAGCTAAAATCTCAATATCTCAAATAGCTGAATTTCTAGGAATTACAAACCAAGCCGTTCACAAAAGAATTAAAAGCAAATCAATAGAATATCACAAAACCCAAAATAAGATGTATTTCACACATAATGGAGCTAGAAACATTCTGGAACCATCATGCAAGCAATACATTATTTCAACCTCTGTGGTTAAAGGTGGTGTTGGGAAAACCACAATTGCTGAATCTATAGCAATACGATCTTCTTTGTATGGCTTGAAAGTTCTAGTAATTGATTTGGATCAACAAGCAAATTTAACTAAAGGGTTACAGATGGATGAAGTAGCCAGAAACACCCCTGTAATGATTGATATTGTAGCCAAAAGAGCTGATCCAGCTGATTCCATTGTTAACGTCACAGAAGGTATAGATATGATTACCAGTAGACTTGATAATGTTACATTAGATAGCTATATGATGCTTCATCGGGTAAACCCTATAGGTTTATTTAAAAGACTATATGGTAATCTTCTTGACCCATATGACTTAATTATTTTTGATTGCCCCCCTACATTAGGCACCTTAGTATGCTCTGCAATGTCTTTTTCAAATCTTGTTATAGCACCGTTAAATCCAGATATATATTCTTATGAAGGTTTGGAAATAATGCAAAAAGAAGTTAACAATATCAAAGAAGAGTTTGGGATCGATATTAATTGGAGAGTTTTGTTAAACAAGTTTGACTCAAGGACAATACTATCAACAGATTACATTTCTCAATTAATTAAAGATAAAAAATACTCTGAAAAATTATTAAAGAGTGTTGTTAGAACTAGCCAAGATTTTCCAAATACAAAAAATAAAGGTTTATCATTATACGATAATTTCAGGAAATCTACAGCTAAAGAGGATATTGACTGCCTTGTCAAAGAACTAATAGATAACTATATGCACGTTAATTTTGCATAACTATATGAAAGGGTTCCTATAATGGCTACGATCAACGACCTAATGAATAAAAAAAAGAAAAAGTTTGAACCAGTTAAAAGCAGGTCTTGGGATTATATCAAAGATACTGAGTCAACGACCAAGGAAACAACTGGTAAACAATCGGTAAACGATAAGGAAACAACTGGTAAACAATCGGTAAACGATAAGGAAACAATTGGTAAACAATCGGTAAACGATAAGGAAACAATTGGTAAACAATCGGTAAACGATAAATCCGAAAACAATCTGACTCTAAGTGAAGCTAAAAAATCTATTTTTAATTTAACTGGGCTTCAAAAATCAATATTTGAGTATGTGATGAATAATTTAAATAGCAATCTAGAAACAGAGCTTATAACAACTGATGAACTACTTAATATCGTTAGTTGTAGCGCCCATACATTAAAGGTTTTGATTGCTAGACTATATAAGAAAAAGTTACTTATAAATCTTCATTCTAAAACAGGAAAAGGTGGATTTAGAAAGTTTATGGTTACTAAAATCACTCATAAAGCTTTTTGCGAATGTGTGGCTGAAAGTCGAGCAATTGGTAAACAAGAGCAGTCATTAATGTCTTCTATATATAATAGTAATACTACTAATACTATAAAAAATAAAGTCCGTGAAATCGATGCAGCTAAAAATCATTCTATTGAACAGAAAGACCAACTTATTGCTGAAATGCAAAAACAAATAGCAGAGCTTCAAAAAAGGAGCCCATCCATCTAACT
>NZ_QLIT01000172.1 GCF_003574485.1 Facilibium subflavum | reverse complement strand
GGTTACACACCGCAATTACCGAGTGGCTTTACAATATCAGAAGCTTTCGCCTGAAGTCATTCGTAAAGAATTACTGCATGTACAGGTGAGTATACTTAAGCATAGAAAAACAGAAAAGAAATATGGCATTCCATCAGCTACTGGTGCGCATGCAGCTAAGATTTATCAAACGATGGGACTGTCTTTAGCAAGCACACCTTTTGTTATTGTGGATAACTCAATGTAGTGCCCTGGGTTTTGAAGGAATCCTTATAAAATAAGGCTTTCACATTCAAAAGTGTCAAAGTCGGGAGGTCGATAATTTAGCTTTTTTTGTATTAAGACTGAGTTTTTTATGTATCGTTGTAGACTGTTTGCTGACAGCTCCATCTTGTTTGTGTGTATTTGTGCCAGGCTTTGCTGTCTGGTTAGCATATAATGCATGCGCTCCTAAGACTGAGCTTATGAGTAAGGATAGTTTCTTCCAGTTCTTCATAGTGACAGTTCCCTCATCGGATGGTTAAAAGTTTCAGATGTTGTATCTGTGATTATGTTAATTGAAAACAAAGCAAGGTAATATTGAAAAAAAAAGCTTTATTTTCTATGCCGCGGCAATTTAGACCTATCGTAAATCATTTCTATACTCTCCTAGCCACCATCTGCCGTTTGGTTATACTGGTTTAGGCTATTTGTATTGATGCTGTAAAGCAGTAAATCGGCAGCCATAAGCGCATTTCGTACTGCTCCATCATACGTTAGCTTCACTTCTTCTGCTCCTCTTATCCACTGCGTTTTTCCAAAAAGTTTCTTTGTCAGATCAAAGTCCCAAGGGGTTACTCTCGTGGTTTGATATTTGACGAGGTCGAGGCCTTCAGGAGGGTCCTTGAAAAAAGAGAAATGATCGTCTTCAAACTGATGATAGATATCAAGCACCGGATTAAAAACGTAATTAAAACCATTTCGCCTGGCGCTTACATCCTTTATAAAGCCTGTTTGCGCTATTTTGTTGTAGTGAGCTAGTGTTGTTGCCTGTAAGCTAGTCCCTTCCTCTAATGCTCGACTCTTGCGCCATTGATAATCTGTGCGCATTGTTTCTCTCAATTGATAGCTATAATAAGCTGTCATCATATCTCGCATGGTGATCGCCATATTAGGTAAGCTCATGCCAATGGCATTCATCCATTCATCTGTGTTACCGCCATGTTGAATAAGTGGCACCAGTGCTGCGATAGGGTTAAGAAACTCAGCCCAGGCGCGTTCGTTGCCGCTGAATAATTGTTTGTAGTTTTTAACGCCGCAACCTTCTGTGCTGCAAAAGCCAATACTCATTCCTGAAATCAAACCTTCGCCAAGCCCATGGAATAATGAGGCAATGGCATTATGTCCAGATGGATCGGTTTTATTAACGGGGTTATCATTTGCAAAAGCATAATGATTAAGCAGGTCATAGCTATCTCTTTGCATAAAACGCATCAACCCTGGATTGTAAAATCGTGCATGCAAATAAATAAGCTGACTTGCCTGATCCTGATATTCCCCATCATATGCAAAAAGTGATTTAACCATGCTGAGCTCTTGTTCTGGATTCGTGCTATCTTGGTTTAATGCTCTTTTGGTACCAAAGGGTGTGAAATTATCTACATCCATTAGGCTTACGTTTTGTGACAGTAGTAACGTTTGCGTATTGTTATGCATCGCCGTTCGATAATAGGGCGTATTATGGCCTTTTGCATTCACATAAATAATATCTTTTTGCAGTGTACTTATTATTTTTTGATTATTTACAATAAGATTGCTTAGTTGACGCTGCTGGTAGATAAAGTGATAAATGTGTTGTGCACTTTTACTGTTATCGAGTAAGTCATTCGCATTATAGTGAAATCTGCTTTTTATCTTGGCCTTGCCTTGTATAAATGTAATCAACTGGTTTTTTGCATTATAGTAATAGCGATTGCCATTTGTATCACATATTAAATTTCCATTGTCATCATAACGATATGTATTGCTAAAACCACAACTTAAACTTAATAGCAAAAGTGCAATAACAAACGTTAATTTATACATAATTTATCCTTGGGTTAATCTCATTGAGTCTGATAGTCAATTATTCTTCATCTTAGATCCCTTTGGACTATTCACTATCTCTTCATATTTTTTGATTGTTGACGATTTACAACATGTTGGAAATGGAAATATTGTTGTGAAATCTCTATTGTTAAACATAAAAGTTATCAAGATAATATCGATTACCACTATCATTCGATATAAAATATGAAATATTCTCGACACTGGATGTTGTTATTATTGCTAATAAATGGCTGCTATGCATTTAAGTATGATGCCAATGGTAATATGTTAGCAGATAATAATGGGCGAACTTATCGCTATAATGCGCAGGACCAACTTATCAGCTTCACAGATAAAAGGCAGCATACGACGCATTATCACTATAATTCCAATAACTTACTTGATAATGAAATAGCAAAGAATAAAACACAAAATTTTATTTATGCTTCGCTAGAAAGACAACACTACATGCTGGAAAACTCGATCACAGATACTCAGGGCAGTGTGAGTTTTATCAATAAAAATGTGTTATGTATAAATAGTCAAATGTCTCATTGTTTTTATAAAGTAGCAGACCAGAAAAATGCAATGGGCGTTTGGTTGGATAAAGATCAACATGTAATGCAGGTAAAGACGTTTAGCCCTTTTGGCAATATATGGCGGTTTGGCTATAAGCAAGAAAAAAATAATATATTTAATGTGTTGGATTATGATGGAGAATACAGGGACTCAGCGACAGGGCTGATCTATTTACATGCACGATTTTACAGTCCAGGGTTGATGCGTTTTATGCAAAGAGATAGTTATCACTTCATGAACCGCTACTCATTTACAGATGATAACCCCATTAATAAAACCGATCCATCTGGACATTTTTCACTAACCTCTGGCTTAAGTTTGAGTGCACTTGGTGTTGGTATCTTAGCACCAGTATTGAGTTCTTCAACGTTGTATTTTATGGGAGCGATGTTAAATATAGCTGCAACAAGTATACCATTGCTACACGCCAATGTCAGCCGTATCATCGGGGATAGCGTAGCAATGCTGGGGTCGTTTTTGGGCACAGCGGCTTTGATGTCTGGCAATTCAAAAGCAATCTTTGCAACTGAATTTTCTGAGCATTGGCTGCAAGGTATTGCAATGCCTTTTATCTCAAATAAGAATAATAAAATAACATTTAAAAAAGCAGGTATTTCAGCGGTTGCATCTCTGCCTTATGCCATTTATATGGCAACAAGTGCAGCATTACTCACCGGCACTGCAGAGGAAGATAGCTGGTTTCCTGAATCTTTTTACCAGGATGCAATATTAGAGAGCCATGATATAGGGACAAATAATGCCAGATTGAGTGATTATCTTAGATCATTTTCTGCAGGCGCGCTTCGGATGGGGGTATCTGAACTGGTAAGGTTAAGTTATTTCCCGATTTCAAAGAAATTAGGGGCTTCTGAGGAATATCCAAATACAAGCATTTGGCAGAATGTGGGAATGGCAGCCATGGCTGGTGGTTTTCAATATGCCGGTATGGCGGCAACACGTGTACGTATGCAAAAGGGTAATGCCCAAATATTCGGGCAAGACCTTAATCACACACTTTATAACACATTTAATTACGGCTGGGGTGAGCAGTTTACCGTTGCGCAGCTAGAGCTTGGTTAGTCGTTATGTTATCTGGTAGATTCCTTGCAAAGCAAGAGTGTTCTATTAGATTAGTAAGTGTGCTGGTAAAATTATTTCACCAGCACACTAGACAGCCCCCTTGCTATCATCTTTGTTTTATTTTATTCGCTTCATTATCAATTGCTATTGATCCCATAGAACTTCATTTGTAAAGGATATACACCGCCTTGAATAAAGAAGTCTACTTTCTGTGTAAATGCATTTTCTTTGGATGTGCAATTGACATTATATTCTCCAGCTTTTCCATTAGGCGTTGAGTTGCAAGTAATATGATAAATACTTGTCGCGCTTTGTGATGTTTTGCTGACAGCAGAGACTGTAATGGTTAAGTTAGTTGTGACCGTTTTAGTATTGGATACTTTTAATGGTAGCTTAATATTGTTGCCAGACTGCCAGCCTGGTGCAAGTGGGCCTGCTTTAACATAGTTATCTCCGCCAAGATTGATTTTTACTCGATCAAGTGTTGCGGGTTTATGATTAATTAAGCCACTATTAGAATAATTTGTTAGCGTTGTATTAAAACGAACCCATGTAGATGCTGTTCCTGCATAAGCAGAGGTACTTGCTAATGCAGCACCGATTGCTAAGGCATAAAGTATTTTTTTCATGGCTTTCTCCAATTGGTTTTTATATCTTTATCCTATTTGTTTAAGCGGGGATTAGATATAGAAATAATTGGTGATTTTTTCAATATCTACGGGCAATAAAGTGTGATAGGTTTGAACGTCGTACCTAGCATTAATTATTTTAAATGGGGTGTAAATAAAAAATGAAAAACAAAGTGCGCATGGTAGCAATTTTGTTAGCGTTATTTTTCTTTGGGTTTCTTAATGCTACTGTAAATAATGATGGTATCTGGGCTATTGTCGCAAAAGCTGTAAATACCCTTGACTATACGAGTGTTGAAGGCAATGAACAACCTGGTGTTCGTACTGCTGGGCAAGTTTACCATGATATCACTGTCATGCTTGAGCATGGCGTTGCCATTCGAACCTACGACCTTTTTTATAATAACATCAATGATCTTAGTAAAGTAAGCTGTTACAATGGCGGGAATATTGCTAATTATAATGCCACCTCAACTTTAGCCAAGGATAGACTATGTGCAATGGCAAGAGCATATCAGGATTATGTAATAGGCCATAAAATTACCGATAAAAGCCTTTTCCCTAAGATTTATATTGGCGTTAGCAATGGTAACTTAAAGTCTTTTCTCACAGCAGATAATAAAACAGCGGATAATGCTAAGATCAAATGCTATTTATCAAAATTAAACGATAATTTCAGGTTTGCTGATATCAAAGGGGTTTTTATAGGTAACGAACCGCTTTTGTCGCTTATTGATCACCATGCGCTTGGTGGGTTGCCAAATATCTATGCTTATGACCTTATTGTGAAAGGCTTCAGTAATATCTTGAAAAGTAATTCAGATATTCTGGCTAACCTTAAGCATACGATGTTGTTAACAAGTACCTACTTGGCTTCGGCAAACATAGTGAGCAAAACGCAAGAAAACCTAAGCAAAGGCTTTTTATTTCAGTGCGACAACCCTTCTGCTGAAGGTATAAATTATGCCTGTAGTAACGTTATACTCAATAATAATATTCCAATTATTGCATCTAAAATTCTCAACAATACAGCAACGCTTAAAGAGCAGCGGTACTACCAGAATATTGAAAACTTTGTAAAAGCATTAAAAGTCATGCTTGATTACAATAACGGTATTGGGCAGAAAAACAGTGTTTTGTTAAACTTATTTCCCGAATATCTTGGGCTGTGCGATTTGGGGGGTAATCTTGATCACTGCTATGTACCTGGCTCAAAAGATAAATCGCTTGTAGCCATTTTAAATACGATCATGCTCTCTTTTATAAAGTCACAAGGCGCATTCGCCGAACTTGATACGTATTTTTTTAATAGCCCTGTTTTTAGCAAAGGTGGCAGTAACGTTGGCATTGCTGAGATTGGGACGGCACACTATTGCACGCCTGATGGTGGAGAATGCAGCAGTCATCCTACCTGGTTCACACCAACGGCCTTTATGAATTTCTATACAGCGCTTGCACAATGGCATGCTGGTCATCAAAAAAAAGTGTGTGATGGCAAAGGGTATCCAGGTATTATTGCTGCTTACACCTTCGATGACACGCTCTATAAACAAGTGCCAGGGGACTCAACCCAAAAGTATATGGGGATAGAAAGTGACGACTAACTTTTTAGTTAAACTTTGTAATTCTTATTCAATGTTAGGCAGGTGTATAGAAAAAGTTAAGTTATCTTTATATTTCCTTGCGCTTTGATGCAGCGTATATTGACGTCATATTTGAGTTTTATGGAAGATTTGATTGAAAAATAACCGAAATTGTTTGGTGTTAACGGCCGTATTGCTTAGCAATCTTGCATCTGGTGGATGTAACTTAAACTATAATGCCAATGGCAGTTTAATGATAGATACACAATGCAATCACTACCAATATAATGCCAAGGAGCAGCTAATTGCAATAAAATCGCCTAAAAGGGGTTTGCAGTGTAACTATACCTATAGTCCAGAAGGTTTACGAGATGCAAAAACCTGTAGATCATCTGATAACCAGCATATGCAGCTTGACTTTATTTATCAGAATAATCAGTTAATCAATGCTGAGGATAGGCAGCATAACAGCCAAAGTGCTTATTTAGGCAAGGATGTCCGCTATGTTGTCAACGCTTTTAAGCAAAATGCCTATTACTTCTCAGCCGCCGTGCACAGCACGACAAGTTTGTTATTGACCGCAACAGCCAATTTAAAACAAACTTATAATTTTTCAAGCTATGGGCAAAATCGTCTGTTCGTTCAAAACAATCCCTCAAGGCCCATTAACTTCTCTCAACCTCTGACATATAACCCATTAACGTATGATGGTGAATACCAGGACCCAGAGACTGGGTTTGTATATTTAAGGGCACGGTTTTATAATCCAAGACAGTTACGCTTTATGCAAAGAGATAATTATAATCTTCTTAATCGTTATAATGCCTTTGATGATAATCCAGTTAGTAATATTGATCCTAGTGGTCACTTGTCTTTTAGTAAATTAGTTGTTGCAGGTAGTAAATTAGTTGTTGCAGGAACAACTTATATCAGTATGGGAGTTGCTGCGCTTATGTCAGCATCACTTATCACCCTCCCTATTGCCTGTTTCTTATCTGCAAAGTTTTATCTTAAAGCACGTGATTTGCTTAATCAAAATAACTTGATAAAAGCATCAATTTATAATGACTATACGATTTTAACCGACTTTGGTATGGAGCTATTGGTTGCAGCAGGTGCTCCTGGATCTTCATTTATTGATTCTGCACTATTACTGCTAAAAATGAATGCTGCAGGCATAGGGGCGCAGTATCTAGGCTTGCTTCCTGCTATCTACGAGGGAAAAGCTGATGGGTCAGATAAAACAAGGCCACATAAATCTACTTTTAAGAGGCGCAAAAACGCTTCAGGGAAAAATGGAGAAATAATGCAGAATAAACCATTACCTGTTGTTTATACCAGTCATACTATTTCGTTAAGAGAAAAAACAGGTCTGTATGGAAAATCTGTAAAACCACCTAAGCAAATTCCCTTGGCTGGAAGTGGTGGGAAAGTTTCTTTCAGTGATAAAGTTATCAGCCCGCTATGGGGGGTGCGTTAGCGGGCGTAAAGTCAGGGTATCATCTAGTCCTGGAAACGCCAAGGTGCTGGAAATTTCCATAAAATAAGGCGAGTCAATTGCCGTAAAACTGTCCATTACTTAACATCTGTGCCCATAGAGGAATGTCAGTATTTCATCTATAGACACATGTAAGGCAATTAAGATTAAATAACTATACCTTTCAGAATATACATGAAATAAAGTGAAAAAACCTAAGCTATACACACTGCTTGTAGCGACTTTACTAAGCAGTCTTGCATCTGCTGCATGCAACCTCACCTATAATGCCAATGGCAGTTTAATGATAGATACACAATGCAATCACTACCAATATAATGCCAAGGAGCAGCTAATTGCAATAAAATCGCCTAAAAGGAGTTTGCAGTGTAACTATACCTATAGTCCAGAAGGTTTACGAGATGCAAAAATCTGTAGATCATCTGATAATCACCGTCTGCAACTTGATTTTATTTATCAGAATAATCAGTTAATCAATGCTGAGGATAGGCAGCATAACAGCCAAAGTGCTTATTTAGGCAAGGATGTCCGCTATGTTGTCAACGCTTTTAAGCAAAATGCCTATTACTTCTCAGCCGCCGTGCACAGCACGACAAGTTTGTTATTGACCGCAACAGCCAATTTAAAACAAACTTATAATTTTTCAAGCTATGGGCAAAATCGTCTGTTCGTTCAAAACAATCCCTCAAAAACGATTAACTTCTCTCAACCTCTGACATATAGCCCATTAACGTATGATGGTGAATACCAGGACCCAGAAACCGGGTTTGTATATTTAAGGGCACGGTTTTATAATCCAAGACAGTTACGCTTTATGCAAAGAGATAATTATAATCTTCTTAATCGTTATAATGCCTTTGATGGTAATCCAGTGAACAATGTTGACCCTAGTGGTCATACAAGTTTGTCCAGTATGTTCAATGTAGCAAATAGTATTTTCAATAGGCTCTCAGCCTCAGTTGGGCTAGCTAGTCTATTTATGAGTCCAACGTTTTCATTACCAGCAGCTGTAAACTTTGCATTGGGGTTAGCGGGTATTTATATTAATTTTGCAAAATCAAACAGTGCTACGCTACAGGGTATCTCTACAGGCATCTTTATACTAACGACGCCACTATCTTTATATAATATCTGGACAGCTGGTAGTGCCGGGGCTGCTGGAACTGCTATTGAGCGAAGTGTTGGCGATATTGCACAGGATAACTCTTCTGCTATGGAAAGTTTCAAAGAGGTGAAGAGTCCTGAAACATTTGAATTAACAGATAAAGACGTAGCGCCAATTAATGGACAGAGTCATGAAGGGCAGTGTAAACTCGATGAAACCAGGGGATTCGATTCAAGTGAGCGAGAACAGCTAGCTCCAACGAATCAAAAATATTATAATCAAAGGACATTCCTTGCTATAAAAGAAAAGGCAGGCAGCGATCTGGCGGGACTCGCTTGGGACAGTGCTAGCTTTCAATCCGAGGTGCTAGACCCGCACACTATACGCTTTTCCAATAAGGTGAAAATTCTGAAGGGCGATGACATAAGTGTTATTAATTATGGGCAGTTTAGTACGAGCATAAAGTTGAATACGCCGCAACCAGGAACTCATACTGCCAGTTATACACTGACTAAAGTCTGAATATGCATCAGGGCTTTCTATTTTTTCATATTGCTTTTAAATGTCATTGTTTTTGTAAAGCGTTTTCTTGCGTAATAGCACGACAAAATGCCTGAAAGTGCGTAACTTCAGTTGCATGCTTAAAATAAATTTTCCAGCACATGAAATAATCGCTATAATGCAACCATTGCAAAATGGTGAATCGTTGTAATGTCGGTTGATATTATTCAAAAAAAATCTGCACGAGCCTGGCTTAGGAAAATTGCAAGCCCTGGCAGGCGCTGGGTGCAGGCAACTATTTTAATAAGCTTTTTAAGTGGGCTTTTATTGATTACGCAGTTATATTTGCTTGCGCATATCTGTTATGCCGCTTTTATCGAAAAAATGGGGCAACATGCGCTGATTTATTACTTTGTTGGTATTGGCGTGATCGTTATTGTTCGTGCTTGTTTGGCATGGTTAAAAGAGGTGGTAGGCTTTAAAACAGCCGGTATTGTAAAAAAGCAGTTACGTGAAGATATTATTGTACATTTAAATAAGCTCGGGCCGGTTAAAATCGGTGGGCTGTCACATGGTGAGATTATCAGTGCCGCGATGGAGCAGGTTGAAGGGGTTAATAATTTTTTAATCTATTTTTTACCACAAATGACTTTAGCAGGCTTGATGCCTTTGGCTATTTTGGTGTTTATCTTTCCACAAAGTATTATCTGTGGAATGATTTTATTGGTTTGTGCACCACTTATTCCTTTATTTATGATGCTTGTCGGCTTTGGTGCTGAAGGTGAGCAGCAAAAGCATTTTAAGACGTTGGCAAGAATGAGTGCCGGGTTTTTAGATACCCTGCAAGGCTTAACGACATTACGCCTTTTTAATCGTGGGAAATCGCATGCGAATACTATTTTTCAGTATTCTGACCAATATCGCATTAAAACGATGAAGGTATTAAAGATTGCCTTTTTATCTTCGGCAGTTTTAGAGGTTTTCTCTGCAGCCTCTATTGCACTTGTTGCCATTTATTTAGGGATGGGGTTTATCAATGCAGGTAGCGCAAATACATTATGGTGGAGCCTTGATAATATGACGTTACAAGGTGGTTTATTTATCTTGCTTTTAGCACCTGAATTTTTCCTGCCATTAAGGGAACTAAGCACACATTATCATGCCAAAGCTGAAGCTGTTGGTGCTGCCATTGAGCTGCAAAAGCTGTTTGCGTTAAAACCTGAGCAGGATAATGGCGATAAAACATGGCACACACCAGTACAAACGATCACATTTAACCATTTGCATTACACCTATAAGGCCAAAGCAACGCATGCACTTTTAGATGTGAGTTTCACCATTAAAAAGGGTGAGAAAGTTGCCATTGTAGGACCAAGTGGTGCTGGCAAAACAACGTTGTTGAATTTATTGCTGAAGTTTATTCATACAAATGATCAGGAGATTATCATTGATCGATCTGTGCCATTAAACCATATTGCCGAAGCATCATGGTTACAAGGCATCAGCTGGCTTGGTCAAAGCACGGGGTTAATTAAAGGGACAATCAGAGCTAATTTGAAAGTCGCCGATGCCAATGCAGATGATGATGCGTTGTGGCAAGCACTTGAGATTGCGCATCTTGGTGATACGGTAAAACGGCTTCCCATGCAATTGGATACGGAAATTGGCGAGCAAAGCCTTGGTTTATCTGGGGGGCAAGCACAACGTTTGGGGTTGGCGCGCGCTTATTTAAAGCCTTGTCAATGGCTTTTGTTAGATGAGCCCACAGCAAGTTTAGATACTGCTTCTGAGAAAATAATCATTGATTCATTAGTAAAAATTTGGCATGACAAAACCGTTGTGATGCTCACCCACAGGTTGGATTTTTTAGCCAAAATGGATACGGTTATTGTGATGGATGAAGGGCGTATTATTCAAAAAGGAGACTTACAGAGTTTATTGCAAGACAAAACAGGATTATTTTCGCAATTATATGCTTTTAGCGATAAGGAGGATGACTGATGAGCGAATTATTGCCCTTTATTCGCCTGTTTTTAAAGCAATTTAAATGGATGGTATTTGGCACTTTTTTGTCCTTTGTTGCCGTAATTGCCAGCATTGGTTTATTATCCCTTTCAGGCTGGTTTATCTCAGCAACTGGGTATGTTGCAACGGTCACAATATTAGTGGCACAACAATTTAATTATTTTTATCCAGCAGCAGGTGTACGGGCATTTTCTGTATTAAGGATTATATCGCGCTATGGTGAGCGTGTATTCACCCATGAAGCAACGTTTAAAATCTTAACGGATGTACGTGTTTGGGTGTATGCAAAATTAACGCCTTTAGCACCGGCGCACTTTATGCGATATAGAAGTGGTGATTTGCTCAATCGTTTTGTTAATGATGTAAACAATCTCGATAATCTTTATATTCGAATTATCTCACCGACAATCGTGCTGATATTGGCCATGATCGCAATGGGTATTTTTTTTAGTTTTATCAGTATTAAAGTTGCTGCAAGTACCGTGATATTAGCGGCTATTGCTGGGTTTTTTGTACCTGTGTTTACAGATAAGATGTCACGAAAAACCGCGATTGCATTGGCAAATGAGCAGGCCAGGCTTAAATCAGCGATCACGCAACATATTCAATCTATGCCGGAGTTAAAGATTTTTGCAGCGCAAGAAACCTCTACAGATATGCTTTATAAGCAAAATGATCAGGTAATACAAAAACAGCAGAAACTGGCTTTTTTTACAGGTGCTGGTGCTTTTTTGATGACGTTGCTTTTAGGTTTGACGATTTGGCTTGGTGTCTGGTTTTCTGTGGGGCTTGTGCATAAGGGGCAGTTAAATGGTGCATTTATCGCGCTTATCGCATTAGGTATTATGGGCTTTTTTGAGGCGATCCTGCCTTTACCGATTGCTTATCAATACTTAGGAAAGACGCTGACCTCGGCAAAAAGATTATTAGCTGTGGTTAAACAAAAACCTACGGTCGTATTTGCAGAAAATACACAGGTTTCTCTGTCTTGTGATCCTGTGGGTATTGAATTCAAGAATGTTTCTTTTGGTTATGATAAAAGGCATTTAGTCTTAAAAAACTTTAGTCTTGATATTAAGGCAAAACAAAAGCTTGCAATATGCGGCCCAACCGGTTCTGGAAAAACCACAATAGCACACTTATTATCCCGTTTTTGGGAACCACAAGAAGGCGAAATCATGCTTGGTGGTTGTGATATCACTTTATATACAGAAAATCAACTTCGCTCTTTGATAACGATTATTAGCCAAAATGCGCATATCTTTAATGGTACGATTGCAGAGAATTTAAAACTGGCAAAACAAAACGCCAGTGAACAACAGATGTATCAGGCGCTTCAGGCCGTTGATTTAGTCGGTTTTGTCAAGTCTTTGCCTGATGGGCTTAACACGTGGACTGGTGAGTATGGTAAGCATTTATCTAAAGGGCAACAAAAGCGCTTGTCTTTGGCGCGTGCCTTTTTGACAGATGCGCCAGTACTGTTATTGGATGAGCCAACAGAAGGGTTAGACAAAATAACTGAAAATAATGTTTTTAATGCATTAAAACAATTGATGAAAAATAAAACGGTTATTTTAATCACACACAATCTGCGTTTAGCCAAAGCCATGGATCGGGTTGTTTATTTTAGCTGAAAAGTTTTTTGTGACACATATTTAAATCTTTGCGATTGGCAAAAAAAATTGTTAACATTGCCGCATTATATTTAAAATATTTAATTTCTTTATGCACACATTGATCACGCCTAATAAAGCATTTTAAAGTTTTTTCGTGTAGGATAT
>NZ_QLIT01000171.1 GCF_003574485.1 Facilibium subflavum | reverse complement strand
AAACTATAGTTTTATGGGAATAACAATGGATTAATAATTGAAATATATCGCATATCGATATATAATTCATAAAAACACCAAGTGATATCAAGCTTTGATTAAGAATTTTAATAGTAAGTTGGCTGAAGATGTGTTTAATGGAGTATCTACTAGATATTCTAGAAAGCTTCCGACAAATCTACATTCACTTGCAGTTAGAAAATTGGATCAGCTAAATGCTGTCACTAAAATTGAAGACTTGAATGTGCCGCCAAACAATAAATTGGAAAAACTAAAGGGCAAGCTATCAGATTGTTGGTCAATACGGATTAATAATCAGTATCGTATTATATTCAAGTGGATTCAGAATAGTGCAGTAGACGTTGATATTGTTGATTATCATTGAGGAGCGATAAAATGAGACTTCCAACCACAAGACAACCAACCCATGCCGGTGAAATTCTTTTAAAAGACTTTTTGGAACCAATGGGGATAACACAGTCCAAATTTGCAAAACATTTAGGGTGGACATATGCAAGGGTTAACGAAATTGTAAATGGCAAGCGAGGAATTACTGCTGATACTGCTTTAGCATTTGCTGAAGCGTTTAATATGGAGGCTGAATTTTGGTTAAACTTGCAATTAGCCTATGATCTGTGGAACGCCAAACAGAAACATACACCGATTGACCCTATTGCTGCATAAAGTTTTTGGCGTTGTCAATATTGACTGGCGTAACGGGCTATGGGTGAGCAGACCAATTAAGTTAGGTTGTAGTCTGTGGCGACCGTTTTGTTAGGTAGCTTTTTAGTTGTGATATAAACTCTGGAAAGCCATGTTTTTTCAAAGTTTTTGCAAGATATTTTGATGCGATGTGATGTTTTGAAATACAGATTACCCTGCCTTGGGAGTTAAGATTGTCATTAAAATGGTTGGGTATTGTAAATTCTGCGATTGGCACTCGTTTGAATTGATATTTAATGTAGTCAATCAGCTCATTAATACCATATAGTGACTCGGAAAATACAAAAGTATACCAATTCTCATCAATATAATTTAAAGCGTTTCTGTTGAACTGATATGATGTTATGTCAGCATTGAAGGTATAGTCTATTGTAACCACATTAAAAAACAACAAAGCAAAGCTGCTTGATGTTGTCAATGAGCTTAATACGGAGTTTGAAAGCCTAGCAATAAAGCATGCTATCAACGTTTCAGACATTTGGGATATATGTAATAACGCCAGATATAATCTCGATGGCAATCAGTATGATCTTAATCTGATTAAGTTCTATGATAAACATGGAGATTGCTTTGATGATATTGAAGATGATGTGCTAAACACTATTGCTAAAGTACATCGATCAAGCTCTTTAATCGAAACGCTTAACAGCCGATTAAGACCTTATCTTGATCCTCGCAAAGGATTTAAAAAAGAGCGATTTGAACTCATTCAATTCGCTCTTAATCACATCCCTTTAATGCGCTCTGCTAACGAAAAAATGAAAGGCAAATCAACGGCTGAGATATTTACTCAAGTTGATCATATTGACTTCATCTCTTTGTTAGGTTTTCAGCGATTTAAAAGAGTCGCGTAAGTTACCTAAATTTTTAAACATCATGTGTACGAGTAAAGCATACCAAAATGGGGGGAATTCGTCACGCATTGTGTTTACTAAAATAC
>NZ_QLIT01000170.1 GCF_003574485.1 Facilibium subflavum | reverse complement strand
CAGTTCATCGACCCGCTACGGACTCAGACCCCGGCACCTCCACGCATACTCGCCTTTACGTATTGCGTAGTGCTGATTTCAGGCAAATGAAAACCTTGATCAGGTGCGACGATGATATATTACGGGGCTCAATACCTTCACTTGCGTTGTGGCTGATAGACCGCCCTTACTACAGCTTCATAATGTTCGTTACCTTGCATTATGTGTAGTTCGGTTCCAGACTGGTGGCTAGCCTTTTTCTGGGCTGGATTGTCCAGCTTGATTGCCTTAGCTTTGCTTGGCGCACTCATCATAGATTCTCCATGGTTAGCAGGTTAATAAACTACTCACATAAATGTCTGATGAACTTTTGCAGAAAGCTTCTGTAAAGCGCCATCAAATTGCACATCATGAAATAACATATAAACAACAACAAAAGCAGAGATTAATACAAGTAGTAACAGACCAATGGTTAAAACACCTCTCATCTTCACCTCCAGATAGATGATTTATTTTAATAAAAATAGATTGCATTCTATGCAAAAATCACTAAACACCAAACAAATTATTTTTACTATAAAAATAAAAACAACCTCTCGATGCAAAGTCTAGCTTATCTTATGTGAAAAATAAAAACGATATCGATATGTTTTTTCATCAAATCGATGAAAATCATTAAGAAAAAACGCTGACAAGAAAAGCTGATCAGACAGACTAAAGTCAGTAAATAAAACGACTAAAGGAGGATAGATTATTATAATAACAACATAACTATACTACTTATTTCAACTATTTCCCCTTGACAAACACCCACCCAATATGCAAAAAATATTTGTTGGGTTTTGTTGTCTTATATTACGATAATTTCTATCACCATGCTAATAAATACCAACACCCACTTAACCTATACTGTAAAAGGGTTATCATGACACACTAAGCCCATTACACACTGAAATGACTATAAACTTATCCTGGAATCTACGACGTAAAACCATAATCATGATAGCAACAAATTTGATTTTGCAGTGCAGCATGCGTTTTTTACTATCGCGCTTTTATTTACAAACAACGGTCACAGAGGATGTATCTATTTATTATTATAAGCACAGTTTATAATATAAAAGTAAACGGCTTGAGGAATCCTCCTGCATCAACAAGCCATAAAAGCGTTGTTTTCTGAGATTTAATTGTCACAGGAAAATTTTGTGCTTGAATATTGATATGGTAATCCCCTGCTTGTAACTGTGATTCGTATAACTGGACATTGTTAGGCAGTAAAAGCCAGCTTCGCTCATCTGCCTGTGCTGTAGCAAAACTATAGATTGAACCAACTAAAAGCCCCCAACCACCGGCTTGGTTACTTGCTTCAAGCGTTGCCAATGATTTAATCACCAAACGAATTACCTCACGGGTGATAATTGCTGGATATTCCTCAGAAAGTGACTTCAGTGCCATTTTTGTTGTATCCACTAAAATGGCACTCGGCGCATTGTGAATAATTTTATTTTGTTGTGTCACAGAGATACTTACCTGTGGCAGTAAAGTATATTTGGTTGGATAGTAAGGCACAGCAACTTCCTGTAAACCCAGCTTACCTAAAAATAATGGCAGCTTAAAAGCTAATTTTGGCTGAACAAAGCCTTGTTCATAAATAACGACTAAACGCCCATGATTTTTTTGATATGCACTGCCACCATCAAAGCCTTTTTGCATTTCCTGATATGTCTGATTAACGTATTTATTATCCGGCAAAAGCTGTCTTGCTTTTTTAATTGAGACAAATGCATTGTTATAGTTGTCATCAAAGGCTTCATATAAAATACTCGATAAATAATAAGCAAAACCGTTTTCATAGGCATTGTTGATCTGTTTTGCCTGATCAAACATCGCACTGATTTCTTTGGATTTTTTTAACCCAAGCTTATCTTCATCAATTCCAGCTTTACTTGTTTGTTTTTGATATTTGGATTGAAGCTCACCAGCCATAAGCCTTTGTTGATAAGACCAGTACTGTGCATTAGAAAGCTGACGAATGGCAACTAATGCACCACTTAAATCATGTTGTGCCAAATAATTCAATGCCTGATAAGGATATAAAAAGGTCATGGCATAATCAGGAATATGATAAGACAGCTCTCGATCGTTGGTTAATACCGCACCAAAATTCTCCAGAATCTTTGAAGCTTGAATTTTAGCTGCCATCTTACTTGTGGCAACCATATCAATCACACTGGCATAATATTTCTTGGACAATTCAAAATTATTATCTAATTGTGCAAGCCTTGCTTTTTCTAATAAACCTAATGTTGTTGGTGTTTTACCGATATTCTCATCCAGCTTTTTTTGTGCCTCTTTTATATTATTCTTCTCCATTGCCGTCTTTACCGGTGCCATTTGCGCCGGATAGGACTTAGAAAAGGTGGCACAGCCAGATAACAATAAGAAAAATATCACAACGAAAAGAAGGCTATTGCCTTTAATGATTTTATTAATGTGCATATTACTTCTGGCTCGATGTGAAATTGGCTAAGACTTGCCCTGAAAGTTGATTTGAGGCTTTTTGTAATAATAAATTTATCACATCCTGCTTTGTTGTCATATCATCTTGCAGCATACGCACAACCTCACTGGATGGTAATACCTCATGAATAGTCTGTGCATTTATCACCTGCATTGTTGCGGTTTCAATCAATCGGTAATTAATCGTTAATGAAACTTTCCATTGGCTAAAATCACTACCATAAAACTGTTTTTGCACTTTCTGGTAAGTAATATTTTGGACGCTGCCTAAAAGCAAATAGTCTGCACCAATCTGCTGACTAAAACGTGCTTTTTGCGCATTGGAAGCACGATCAGATAAGATAAGACGCATTTCATTTTCATAAGCTGCTTGATCTTTTTGGCTTCTATCCATAATACGAAATGCTTTTGACTGTATCATATTTGTTTGAATATTCTGATACAAAGTTATCTGCAACTGATCTGGATTAAACTGGCCATTAATGCTGCCTGGTGAAAATAAAAATGGCAGTACCGCAAGCGTTGGCTTTTGTTGCTGCGCTTTACTGGCTAATGTTTGATATTCAGAATAAGTGACTTTTACGGTAACAGACCAAAGATCATCTTTCTTAACTGCATTTGTGACACTGAAATGATCAATCACACCTTTTGTCGCCGAGCGAATCTTTGAGATAAAGCCTTCAGAGCTCAAGTAGCTTTTTACTGGCATTTTTACACCATCAACATCAATAAATCCTTTGGTGTGTGAAACCGCTTCAAACGTCTCATAAATAGAGCCCACTGAAACGCCTTTGCTTTGCGCTACAGACTGTATTAATGCCTGTTGCAATGCACTTTGATAGGTTTTACCATAGGCAGTTGCAGTCGCTGTTTTTTGTGTAATCGCTGCATTTACGGAAAAAAATATTCCCAATAAAATACACGCCATACTATACAAAAAGAATCGTTTTACCTTCTTCATTAACGTTCCTAAAATTATCACCAACCAAACGTGCTACGCTTTTGTACTTTACGGATCTGTTTTTGATCCTGCCATACAATGACCCCGGTTTTCAGATCAATCATTTTTAAAGTGATTAAGAAAAACAAGGATTGTTGATCGCTATTCATTGACTGCATATCAGCAATACTGCCATAGATCATGTATTGCGCACCAATCTGCTGCCCCATTTTGGTTGCGGTTTGTTGATCCACCATACCTGATTGTGCCTGATAATCCATTTGCTCTTTCATTTGCTTGACTTGAGACATATCAGTAAAACGGAATTTCCCACTGTTAATCACTTCTGTAGAAACAGTGTTGGCAAGCATTTGTGTGTTGATATGCTCGGCTGTCTCATTTTTAATATTACTAAAAAATACAACTGGCTGTTTGTCATTGGCTGTAATACGCGCAATCGCAGGAGATGACATCATGCCATCAACCATTTTTTGTGTCGTGGTTTGCAAATCCGTAGAATTAAAGTTAATCGATGTTGTATCCACACCCTGTGGATCCACATAACTGACATTATTACCGCTACTGGCACAACCGGCTAAAAACGCTGCTGAGACTGCCAGTAAAATAAAATTCTTCTTTTTCATAACGATGAGCTCCATTTATTCAAATCCTTCATATTATTATGGTTTTCGCCAAAGACAACAAGGAAATTATTAAAAATGATTTTGCACTTGCACAGTTTTCACGTTACAAAGCTTATTAAACAATCTATTATTCTAATCATTTTGTCCAAATTGCTGAAAAAATCAATCTAAGTCACACAAATACCTTGTCAAATTTTTTTTTGATTTTTATTATTCCATTTAAGGGACAGGAGTGTTTTTGATACATCGTATATTTTTTCTCAATGTCATGATGTCAAAAATAACCTAATAATAGTTTATTAATGAAAAGACGGATGTATAAACATGGAAAAAATCAATTGGATTAAAAAAAGAATCGAAAGCGCAATGACACATCTTCCAAAGACGTATCAAGTGACTAAAAAAATCTGTCAAAATAAAGCCGAGAATACGCTCACTGATGAAAATGGAGAGGCTTTTGATGACTTTACTACCTTATCTTATTTGTCACTTCATCAAAAGATAAAGCCTAAATACTATCACTATGATATGCAATATGGTCACAGCTTATCGGTAGCAAGAACTCGAATGAAAAGAACGCTAGAAGAAGATATTGAAAAAAGGCTAACCAATTTGTTTTGTGGTTATCACCCAACTATTTTTGGTTCAACACATATGGCGATGCTTGGTCTGTTACCACTAGCGGCAAGTGGCAGTATACCTTCATTTGCTCAGAACAAAAAAATAGTAATGTTATTTGATCATATAGTCCATCAATCAACAAAAATATTACGTGATATTGTGACACGCATCGCTGAATTTTCTTTTGTCAACTGCATGGAAGTCAAAAATGTTGAACAAGCATTACAGCATTATTCAAATAATGGCTATCAAGCTATTATTGTAACAGATAGTTTAGGCTCAATGGGCAATGTTTATCCTGTTATAGCACTTACAGAGCTTGCCAGAGAATACCAAAGCTTTATTATATTTGATGATGCACAAAGCTGCTCTATTCATGGTCATCGAGGCTGTGGTTATGTATTAGAACAGTTAAATTATCAAAAATGCGATCATGTCGCTTTTGTCACCTCTTTTCATAAGGGATTTGGCGCTTCAGGCTCGGCTATTTTTATGCCACAAAAATCACAAAAAGATTTTCTTGAAACTTATGCAACCACTTATTGTTTTTCCGGGCCAATATCAATACCTGAACTTGCAAGGATTGAAGCTTGCTTAAGCTACCATGAAGATACACGCTTGATCCAAAACTTACAAGACACTTTGTGGGATAATATCGCTTATTTCGACCGTTTTTTACCTAAATCCTTCGGTAATTTATACCGCTATCAGCCGCTTCCTTATCGTGTTATTTTATGTGGTCATGAAACACAAGCACTTGATTTATGGAAAATGTTGAAAAACAATGGTATATTGACGCTTTGTGCGGTTTACCCAACCGTACCTAAAGAACAAGCGATTATCCGAATTTCTTTTCATGCATCCCATGACAAAAAGGCGATAAAAAAGCTTGCGGATATGATTTACCAGACAAAAATAGTGACAGCTGAGAATGTGGGGATTAAGGATATTATAGACCATGACAATCAAAGAAAAAGTGAAACCCAGCTATAATTTACAAAAACTGTTAAGCGCCTTTGAACACCTTGAATACCCAAACTTCGTTTGGATTAAAGAAAAAGGAATTTACACCTATATCAGCCAATACGGTTATGATATTACAAAAATGGATTTAATTGGTTTAAGTGACCGTGATTTTTTACCAAAACAGCTTTATGAGCAATTTTTATATGAAGATAATTATGTGATTTTCTCTCAGAAGCCTTACATATCAACTTCCAAAGTCAACTTAAATAACTGTATTTATCATTTAAAAACACAAAAACTGCCTATTATTGAGAATAATATCGTCACAGGGATTCTTGGCATTGTCCAGGATATCTCCCTTGAAACAAAAGTGCTGGAAAATATCAATGATGCTAATTTTATCTATCTGGATATTATCAAAGAAATCACGCTGAATAATAGTGGACGAAAGCTCAGTGGCTATAGTGATATGCAGAAAAATGCATTTATTCTTTTTGAAAGTTTTCTATCGCGCAGTGTTTTTGGTAATGGTAATGAAGTAAAAACGCTTAAACACCTTTTTTATACCGAGAAATTGCCAGAATTATTTAATAACATTGATTTTGATATCACATTTGAGCATGAGATATTAAATAAGATATTCTATTTTGCACTCATGCTTATTCTGTCACTCTTAACACAAGAGGTAAGGCTATCAAAATATTACAACCTGCCGCAAAAGCTCAGTTTTGTCAGCGAAAATAGCAAAGAGCTCACACTACGGTTCCTATCAACAAAAAACATGTCATTTCCAACAAACTATTTCACCTTGGCAAAATGTTTAGGTATGGAGATTACAATTTTTGAAGATGGGACAACAAACAAAGCAATTCAGTTAAACTCCCGCTAAAGCCCCAATTGATCAACTGTTTATCAACAAAAAATGATACATCAATATCAAACAAATAGATTCACAGCATAGCATTAGGGGCTTGTATTGTTTAAGATATCCAGCACTTGTTGCTGCTGTGCGGCTTCTTCTTGTTGTTGTGTCTTTGTAGGCTTAAGCTGTAATGTCTTTGCCATTTCATAATCATAGTTTTGCAAATATGCATTACGTACCGCCACATAAGGATCAATTGCGCTGTTGGTTAATTTTTTATATTGTGGTAAATACTGCACACCCTGGTTGGCTTTATAAATACCAAAAGCGCTCCAGCCTACCTCTTTTGGCGCCACATAAGTATAGCTTAACGGGTTAAATGCAGTATCAACAATATCACCAATTGAATTACCTATCGTACTTGGCCCAAAAAGCGGGACGACAAAATAAGGTGACGTTTTATACCCCCAATAGGCTAATGTAAACCCAAAGTTCTGTTGCCTTCTTGGCAATCCCATCGTCTTAGCCACATCAAATAAACCAAAGACACCAAAAACGGTATTAGCAACAAAGCGTGCCGTGTCCTTTAAAAAATAATAGACATTCAACTGCAATAAATCATTTGCCATACGCCCAGGCTCAAGTATATTGTTATAGGCATTATCAATACCATTTTGTACTGGATCTGGCACCACATAATCATACCCATTAGCTAAAGGAATCAACGCATAATCGTAACTGACCTGGTTAAAGGCAAATATCGCACGATTATAACCCTCTAATGGGTCACGGTTTTGCTGAGTCGCACAACCACTTAATAACAAAGCACTACAAAGGCCCATCGTTATTGATTTAATATAAGGCATCTTATTTTATTTACTCTCATCTATCTTTATTGCTGTATACACTGCCTCAAACTACTTTATCACCAATGTGATTCAAACAATCCACAAGCACATACCAACAAACAATAAAATATTTGATTAATTATTACCAACTTTTCGAAGCTTATACTATCTACGTTTTGATGACAAGTCTTTGTGAAAAGTTTTCCTGCCTCTTTATATTCTATTCCAGTATTTTATTGCAATCATCAGGTTTATCTTTGGAAATTTTGAACATTGTCAGCGTTCTTTGATCGAAAAGCATCTACATATTCTTCCTGGCGTTCTTTTTTAGGTGGTTTAATAAGGCATGTTAATTGTTGATTAAAAAAATCTTCACTGTCTGGCTTTTTAAGCAGAAACCTAAGTGATTCCTTGCCTTCTAATAGCTGATGCTTTTTTAATATTTCTATAACTTGACCTCTTTGAAAAACTTCATCTTGTCCCTTTAATCTCTTCAATATTAAATTGGCCAAAGAGCCCGATTTCCATGGCGTTTTTCTGTTTTTCGCATCAAGCAAAAGAAAAATCATCTTTGCTTGATGTGTTATATCCGCTATATCACCTTGGTCTCGTTGTTGCAGCTGTTGTATGATTTTATATAGCCTTTGAAAGCTTCGCGTTCTTTTTGTATATCCAACGTTATTAGCAATTTCTTCCGCCATTTTGTATGCAGTATCTTCTTGATGATTCTCTAGCATAGTAAACCTTTGTTATTTATTTTACATATTATTGAGCCAAACTAGGTCCGTTATTAGGGGTTGAATTATTAAAAATTTGGGAAAACTCACCTTCTACACCAGAGCGATTGGTTGTACCGCCCGCTGCTCCACCTGGCTGGCTTCGATTAGTTGACCCTCCCATACTCTGCTCTACGTGAAGGCTTGGCTGGCTTCGGCTAGTTATATCGCCTGCACTTTGCTCTGTATCGACATTATTCTGAAGCTTATTTAACAACTGTTGCAGTCTTAAAGTTATTCCTTGATATGACTCCTCTATACTTCCAGCATCCTTGCCATCTTGCATTTCCTGGAGCATTTTCCGTAACCTTTCAATCGTTTCGTCATTAAGCTTATTTAGCGCTGCTACTTCTTTTTGTAACTCTTCCCATGTTTGTGCCATTTAATATGCCCTTTTAAATTAGATTGTTAAACATAAAGCATCACCACTACCATTTATCTGGTACATATGGCTTCTGTGATATCAAACCACTTTTTGATTGTTAGAACAATAAAACAGGTAAGAATCAGACAAACTGTCGGATTTTTGATTTTTAATACATGATCGGGTTTACTAATCATTCAACAATCCTCCCAAAAACCAAGGATGGTTTACGATGAGTATATAAGTTAGCTATTTAAAACACTTGGGTTTTTCTGGACTATATTTTAAGTATTGCCTTGATCTTAATTTTAACTTCATTTATAAAAGCGCTTGATTTTATGTGCTCTATAAATTCATAATTTCTTGTATTAAAATCCATGCTTTTGACATGATCACTTAAAACAACGCCTTTTGTTTTAGATGAAACTGGTAACGCCACTTCAAAAGGATAGCCCTTTATTTGACTGGTAATAGGACAGCCGATAATTAACCCTACTTTATTGTTATATCGGCTATCAGACAAAACCAGAAAAGGTCTACGTTTTCTCGGTTCTTTACCTGCTTGAGGTTCTAAGTCAAGCCAGATAATATCACCAACTTTAGGATAATTAGTCATCTATATTTTCTTTCCCTAGTATTGAACAATTATCATGGCCATAGTGTTTGTTTTCAGGTGTCACCTGGTCTAAAAGAAATTGTAATTCATCTTGTGGTTTTTTTTTAATAACCAGCGCATCATCATGATATTCAATTTCAATATCAGAACCAGCTGATAACTGCAGTTTTTGTGCTATTTTTGTGGGGATCCTCACACCAAGTGAATTTCCCCATTTTGAAACAACTGAATGCATAATGAGTCCTCACATTTTCATATAACAATATGGAGTATATACATGTTTATACTTTATGTCAATTGTTGAATTTACGATTGTTAGGAATAAATAAACCGTCCTAATTAGTAACACATAATATGTCCGGATTCTAAGTTTTTGGCATGAATCGCTGAGAAAAACGCTAAACCTGTACAATCAAACTTTGAAGGCTAAAATCCTGTAAAAGCTCGAAACTCGGCACCCAGCGAAGCTTGTGTGAAAGTGATTGCGCTGATGGGTATGGTTTTAAGAAAAAACCCAAATGGTCTTGATAAGTTGCCTTCATTGCAATGAACTCATCAACCTGCTGCACTAATCCTGAAAGCTCTGACAACGCCTCACGGATTTCAAACAGGCTGTCTTTTTCCACAATCATTTGCTGCCATTGGTGGTAAAGCAGGTTGAGCTCAATTTGTGATTTGTTGGGCAAATAAATAATAGATTGCTTCGGCATATCATATAAAAATGCGATATCCAATAATTGAACATAGGCACAAAAATCACAGGCCAATGCAAAATTCTCCCAATGATTATTGGTGTAATCATGATCAACATTCACAATATAACGTGTGACTTTTTCAATGCCACAAAAACCACAACCTGGGTACTTCTTATTTAATTTTACAAATGCTTTATCATAGCCTGGTGATGACAGTCTTTTAAAAAATGCCTGCGCATTGCCAAACTTACTCATCAAATAAAGCGGCCTATTCACTTTCTGCCTCCTGATAAATCATATGCTCATGTTTTAATGCATGCATAACATGATGAACCATCGGTGTTTTAATAGATGATTTTAATGCAGTTTCCGCCTGGCAATGTGCATTAACAACGGCTGCTTCAGTAAAATAGGTTTTTCGCCCAACGTTATTTAGTGCATACCATAAGGTTCTATCAACTTCCTTAAGCCATAAAAAACTGCTGCTGGCAACGATTCCACCTTGTCTTGCCAGTTGCAATAAACGACATAATAACGTATAGGTATAATAGTGTTGTTTGATGAGTGATTCGATCTTCTCATCAGCAATACACTCCCCTGTGTATTGATCAATAAACTTACGCAGACGATAATGATAAATATACTTTCTAAAACAACTGGGTTCACTATAATACCCATTTAGATATTGAAGTAATTTATCAGCAAGTTTACGTTTATTACGAATATATAAAGCAAAAGTGACAAAAAGCCCATAAATCTCAAGACGCATTTGAGAGACATCCGACCACGGCTTGCCAAGTTGTGTGGCTAAATGTGCATATAAGCGTGTTTGATCTACTTTTGCATTTTTTATCACTTGTATTTTTTCAAGATATTGCATGGGTGTCATGGCCATGTTAAAGTGCGATTTAACTTGATCTTGTTGTATCGGCAGATTGAATAATTTTTTAAACTGCTGACCAGCACAAATAGCCAAGGTTCTCATGGTAAATTTTCGACGATATTTACGTGATGGATGAAAATAAAATAATAAAATAATTAACACACAACCCATACCCCAATACATTGGCAGCATCGCATCGGCAACATCATAAGATAGATATTTAAGATCTTTCAATGTCACTGTTTGTTGCAGCACATGGTTACACCAGTTCATCAGCATGACATATTGATGATCCCATAGCATCACAATCATTAACTCAAGCCGTCTTATTAAAAAAACACCCGTGACAATTTGATCATGAAAAAGCCAGTAAATCAACAATAAGCTCAAAAGAATAATTGAGACCACATAAAATGGCCCCATGCCGTTATCATCTCTATCAGGCGCATTATTTGCCATTATTCTCTCCTGCTACCAGTTGATCAATATTGATGATTTTTTCTTTTGCTATCGATAAAAGTGCATCGTAAATAAAAAGCATTGGCATTAATGTCATCTGATCACTGTCATTAATTTTTACGCTTTCGGCAAATACATAGCGATATTGAGCATCAGCTTTGGCAATCAGGCTTTTTTGAAATAGTGCTTTGTATTGCAAATCAGCAAAAGATTTTTCTCGCCCGTTTTCTATAAAAAGAAAATCATTTTCGTTGATAAGGATTGTGAGTATTTCTGTGAGCGTCATTGTTTATCCTCTTCTGCGGCTTGCGGCAACTCTGTCATATTAAATAACTTATCCAGATCTTGATGACTCAGCTGTTTCAGAAAACTATTTGAGAATGTTTTCATTGTTTTAAAAATCTGCTGGCTTTGTGTTTGATTATCCTGCGCTGCAATTCCCTGAAGCGTATTAAAGCGATGCATTAAATCGATCAGTCTTTGTTGATCAACAAGTGATTCAGTTAAGTTTGAGCAGCTATAGCTAAAATAAGCATTATTTACTTTTTGGTCAAAATCAATTTTACTAAACAATACACCCCCATCAATTTCATCTAATAGTTGTGCTTCATCTGATATAGCTTTTGATAATATTTGTACTTTCTGATCACCAATATGTGTCTTTTGATTTATTGCTTTATCTGCCATGTTGGATTTGTCCTCACAACTGCCTTCTTGCAAAAGTATTGAATGCAAAGAAACAGAATCAATTTTTTTATCTTCAAAATCTCTGGCTGAAAGCTTAGCTGATTGAATAAAGGCCACGCTAAATGGCTCTACTTTTAAAAATTTATTCAAACCAATTGTTTTTGTTTTCTTCGGTGCGGCATAAAATGAACGCATCCGAACAATACTTGATTTAAAGAATAAATGTGCTTCACCGGGTAACTGATCTTTTAGATCCATTAAATCAAGACGCGCACGCCTTTCAATCCCAGCTTCCTTGGCGTCTTTATAACCAAGACTATTACCATCTTGCCCCATATTATAAGCTCTTACCGTTGAAACATAAGCTTCACCTGCGGTTTTATTAAAGAAATCCCACGTCTCGGTTGGATCTTCAAGCTTCATACATAATTTAATATTTGTATTCGCAAAAATAGAAGCCGCCTCCTCTTTAGAGGCTTTTTGAAAAGCCGGGATATCCTGTCCTGCAAACACAACGGAAAAACCAAGTGACCTTGCCTGTGCTGGAACCACCGCAAAGCCTTCTACGGCATAATAGCCATATTCATCTAGAATACATAAAAATGGCGTATCTGAGTTTGACGGTTTAGATTCAACAACCTGATCATAGTCACCTTGTACCTTGGCGCCTAGCCCTGCAGCAAGCATGGCTTTAAGTGAAGCAATAATAAGTTTTCCAAGATTAGCAAGCTCATCTGGAGATTTTTCAAGTGCCGGTAGTAGCACCACTAATATACGTCGATTTAAAATAACATCATTAAAATCAACGTCAGCCAGATTTGTCCGCATAATATGTGCATAAACATCCGCTAATGAACCAAATATCCGGGTTAACTGCATGGTGATATAGCCATGCTGCTCATAGGTTTTATCAGATTGTTGTCCAATATTTTTTTCCTGATAACCAGGTAAAGTTGCCAGGTAGTTATACATGGCGTCAGTAACATCAACCGGCAGGCTTTCTTTTAAAATAACCAGCTGATTGTTATGGTCTACTATTTTTTGTTTATGCAGTAAATTCTCAATGACATCTAGTACAAAATAACGTCTTATCGTATTGGCTTCTAACAACATATAACCTTTATCACGCAAATAAACCAAAATGCGCATCAATGCCTCAACAAAGGAGATCGCCCGACCTTTCCACATATCACCATCACCCGTGCTACCCCCTTCAGAATCTCCCATCATGCTAATGATTAACTGTGATAACATGCTGGATGAGCCAACAGCAAACGGGTTTAATGTATTGGAAATATCCTCTTTTTGTGGACCAATAATATCTTGCGCACCCGTCATATAGTTAATTAATAATAAATCATCCTCACGCCCCATAAATTTCGTCATGGAATAGATCTGTGCGTAAAGTGAGTTATCGCCTTTGCCATCAACATAGATAAAACCTGAGCCTTGGGTTAATGCATTAAAAGCCACGGATAAAAGCGTTTGTGTCTTACCCGAACCAGTGGAGCCCAAAATAAGTGCATGTGTACGCATATCCTGATCTGAAAACCATAACTCATGGTTTGTGCCGACCTCATTACCAAAGAAATAAAGCCCCTTGGCTTTTGTCGTTTTTCTTTGGATAAGCGTGCTATCGGATAAATCTGGATATCTGGCGCCCAAAGGCAAGCGAAATGGTAAGCGTGGTGTTTGAAAAAATGCATTCCAGAAAATCAGCAATACACCGATAAAAAGCAGATCACTGATTAAGGGGAAAAAGCTTAGCACAATTAAACTAATGATAATAACAACAATGCTGCCTAATCGTGATGATATCAGATCATATAGCTGAAAAATAAGGCCACGCGTATCTCGAATACTGTGGCTTGGCCTTGCCTCTTGCCTGCTTGAAAGCCCTCTGAAGTTTTTACTCATAAATCTCGTGTATCTCTACATGCTTTTGTCGCCCAAAAACCCATTCTCGCAGGTTAATCATAAATACGCGCAGGCTTACTTGATAACGCCCAAGAACATATAATAACACTGCCACAGCAATACTAAGCATTAATGTCCACGTTCTAAAATGAAATAATGTCAATAAAATTGGGATAAATACCTGTGCTTCAATCATAAAAAACTTTGGTGTTCGACCAGAGTCCCGCCAGTGAGTATAATCATCATACATAGTGCATCCTGTATTGCTTTAAACTAAGAAAACTGCTGTGGCTTGATTGTATAAAAGCGTGTTTTGTGATCAAGGCTTACCAATTAAATTCCATCAGCCTGTCTGATTTTTACAAGCTTTGTTGCAAGCTTTGCAGCGAATTAATTAAGATTCAACTCATAAGGAAATATGAATGAATCCGGGAAAAAACATAAAGCAATTAGGAGATAATTATGACCTACACTAAAAAATATGAAAGCTTTAAAGAGAAATTTAAACAGCTTCAACCAGCTATATTAATTTTTAAAGGAGTACGTTATGAAAATCCTTTTCGTGACTTTGGAGCTGCACCAACCAAAGAAATACCGTTCCAAAGTGCCTTATCTGGAACATACGAAGGTGATTTTATCTGGGACAGAGATAAAATTATTGTACATGGTGGACATCTTGGTGGGGGTAGCGGTCACCCAGCACTTACACAAGCTGGCTCTTGTGATTGTGCGGGAAGAATTGACGAAGTTGACGGAAAATATCAATTTAATTTTCATAGTGGTCACTTCAAACCTAAGGCGGATAGTATTATTCCTTTTTTAATGCGATTTATCGATGCTTCTATTGAGGGCTTAGAAGGTAATGAAAAAGAGCAAAAACTACAAGCACTTCTTGAAATGGAAATCACTGTATATGATGACAATAACATCTCTAGGCCCTTAAGCGTTCAAGCGCTATTTGATGCAGCAACTGTAGAACCGTCTTTAATTCCAGGCATATCTTCGGTTAGCTTCACTCATCCAGTAGTAATGGATTATAATCCTGGCATCTTTAACCAAAACGGAAACTGTGCTCAGCCTATTGCTATCCCTGGGGGTAAATATAGTTAATCAAGCATACTGCTCAAACTCTTGTTTATTAATTACACCTTGATCAAACAGCGCTTTAGCATGCTGTGAAACTGAAGTACCACGTTGTTTTATTGTCTGTACGATCAAGTTGTTAATGTTTTGTAAATCACAACTTATAAGCTTATTGCGCAATAAATCATCGATGATAAGATACTCGCGCAATGCCACACGTTTACCATTAGTACAAGGCACCAGCCTTTGCCAGATAATCCCTTGTATGGTTGAAAAAAAGTCATAATATATGCGCATTTTTTCTTCTTTAGGAAACAGCGTTAATAGACGATTAATTGCCTGTGTGACAGATTGACTGTGAAGTGTGCTAAAAACACTGTGTCCGGTTAGTGCTGCTTCAATAACGGCACTGATAGTGTCCTGATCTCTTGCCTCACCCACCATAATTGCAGTTGGTGTGCGCCGTAAGGCATTGCGCACTGCATAGGCAAAATCCGGCAAACAGCGTGGTAGCTCTGATTGTGCGGTTACTGAGGTATTGATATGTGTTGGTAGAATGTATTCTATTGGTGATTCAAAGGTAATAATTTTCTCACCCAGTTTACTTTTTTGTGCACGTTGCAACATCATTGATGCCAAAAGCGTTGATTTTCCCGAACCTGTTGCCCCGCAAACAAGCACAACACCCTGTTTAATAAAGCTTAAATCGTAAATATCCTGTGGTACACCCAGGCTTTCAATATCTGGCGGATGTGTACTAAGAAGACGCATTGAAACCTGCAGACCAAACTTTTCATACTGATTAACCAGGCTTGCATTTACACGAAACCTTATCTTGTTTGTATTATCAATGTTTTCTGTATAACTAAAGTCAATATCCGTACCACTTAACACTTTTGCTGCAGCATTGCTGCCATATAATAAATTAACGAAATCTTCGACTTCATTGTTACTTAAGCTTCTTTTTGTTATTTGCTGATGCCGGCCATAGCTTGTCCCAAAGACAGGCGTATTACTTTGCACGGTCAAATCGCTGATATGATGCTTTGCACTTTTAATAAGCAATGCCTGATAATGTGTTTTTAAAAAATAAGGCGGTTCATCCTGTAAGAGAAATGTATTACTTTGCATCAATTTTACCTGCTAAAGGCTTTAAAATCGCCTGCCATCTTGATGCATTGCTTTGAAACTGCGGCAGTACCTGAAGATCCAACAGGTGATTATCAATCGATAGATTATCGCTATTATGCACAATTGCCTTAGACTGGCTATGGACATAAGGTGGTAACATCATATCGCGGTTGACAAGCTGATAGTACATAATCATACCGCGAAAGTCACGATTCAAGCGATGCATGTTTTGTTTGAAGATATCACATGCCTGTACTATTCCCTGCTGCCAGCCATACTGTACTTCTTTTTTCCACAACGTTTTTTCTGTATCATTTTGCGGCAACACAGATCGATCAGGAATTGCAGGCTTTGTAAACCCTGTAATCAGATAATCACGCCAGGTTGGCACATTTGATACAAAATGGGCTTGTTTGACAATATGATAGACCTGCCCATTAACCGTAACCTTGCGGGCGTTTGCAGAAACATTCGATTGATTATATCCCGTTTCAATCACAGGCGGTAAAATATTATTCTGTAATGTCAATGCATTAAAATTATAACTTTGATACAGCATCGGTGCCATGCGATCCAGGGCACGCTCAATAAGTGTTTGTCCCTTATATAAACCACTTTGAATACCAAGCTCAAGGGCTGCTTGTTGAATCGCTTGTAACCGTAATGACAACTGCGCTGACCCATCTGCTATAATCACAGATTTAGCATCAAGGTTTTCAAGCTGTGCTAAATCGACTACTGCCATATTTGTGCATACCTCACACTGATGACTTTTGCTTTTGGATTAATGTTAATTGTTGTCTGCTTTCCTGCTTGCACAGCAATATCACGTAAAATATTGATTGCAGAGTCTTCTTCTGGCACATTCAGTTTCCCAATAATAATCACCACAGAAAAAGGTGGCTTTTTGCCAAAAATCTGTACTTTATAACCAACCGATTTTGCAATATCTATTAACACGTTTTTTAAAGGTCCATAATAAGTTAATGATAATTTTTTTGCTAAAACAGGATCGTTAATATCCGCAAAAGGCATTGGCGCATCACCATAGCGCACGGTATTGGATGCATTTAATGCATTTAACGCTTGCTGAATTGACAAGCTTGACGTCTTAAGCTCATTCACAACAAGATGGTTGATATATTGACTGTCTTTTGTATCAGGTTTCACTGTTGAGACATGAGCGCAAGCAGCGGCTAAAAACCCAAAAGCTGTGATAAACAATAATTTATACACAATAAAATCCCCATAATTAATAAAAAATAATAAGTTAGATAGAAAACCGACTTAGGTTTTGTTAAAAATATCACTATCAACGGTGAAAGTTTGCTCAGATTTTTGATCTCCCATGTTTGTGGATAGCGTTTTTTGCAGCATTTGAATGCCAGGTACCAGGCACATTAAGAAAATCCCTAACAGCAAATGCCCGGCACCATGTTTGACATGCTCTCCTTGCGCGCCTTGCGTTGTATGATGCTTTCTAAAAAGCTGTAAAGCACTATAAACAAACCACATACCAACCACAGTTGCCACAATTTGGACAAAGGCTTTAATCTGTTCAAAAAAGTCGATCATACTGGTTGCCCAGTCTTTGAAGTTATGCACGGCCCCCCCTGTATCTCCTGCATAACCTAAGCCAAAGCTTAAGACCAATAATATGATACCTGTTAACAAACGAGTCAATTTCATTTTTTTACTATTTTGTCGAGTAGACATCTCTGTTTCTCCTATTTATAATTTAAATTTTAAACATAATGTGAGAAAGCATGATGCCCCTCACAGAACCGTACTTGTAGATTTCCCACATACGGCTCTTCAACTTAACTCACTGAACCTGTTAAAGTATAAAAATCATGTGTGATTCGTGGCTGCGGTAGTGGGTAACGTTCAATATATTTGTTGAACTTCTCCCAACTCATTTTCCGCTTCTGGCTTCTTCGATTTAACCACTTCTTTGCCAATCTTTTGGCAATTGAGTAATATTTTGCGATTGCAGGAAAATTCCCGCTCACGCCATAGTATTCAAAATGCCCTCTTAGCTTAGCTTTGAGTGTTTTCCACCACTGCCTCGTCGGGAGCAAATTCCTAATAGCCTTAAACC
>NZ_QLIT01000169.1 GCF_003574485.1 Facilibium subflavum | reverse complement strand
CAAAATATCACTGATTCGATCATAAACATCATTATCAAGGATTAATGAGCCTATCACTGACCTTTCAGCATCAAGTGACTGAAGTTGATTTATAGTTGAGTTTGTCATATATTACCCTTTGTAAACGTTTTCTCGGAAGTGATTTTTGAGAGCGGTTACAAGCATCTTACTGCCATCGGACAAATTAGCATATGATGATGGCAGTGAGTCCTTGATCTTGGTGTATTGCTCTTTAGTTAACTCTAATTTCCATAGTTCATAAGCACTGTTAAAAGCTTCTTCCTGCAAGGCTTGAAGTTTTTTAAGTTTCTCTTTATTCGCTTTAACTTGCTCTTCAAGAGCAATTTCTTCTGCTGAGCGAAATTGTGGTTCAGTCCAAGATTGTCCTTTTTTCAAAACACCCATCAAAATTTTCAATTTATTATTTGCAAAGCTTTTTCCATATTTTTCAGTCATCTCTTCAAAGCGATTTTCCAATGCCCAGGCATAATGCTGAATGCTTTCTTCTAAGTCATCGGCATTTATTTTACTGCGATCATCCAACTTGCTATTAAAAGCAATTACCTGCTTAAGATGTTTTTGAGTAAAACCAAATGGCTCTAGTGGAGAAATATCAATTTCATATAGATCATCATTATCTACCTCTGTTTTTTCAATTGCGCTTGAAGTTGAATCATCTTGATGATGTCTTTTTTGTAGCTCTGCTATTTGTTTTTGCATTTCAGCAATAAGTTGGTCTTTCTGTTCAATAGAATGATTTTTAGCCGCATCGATTTCACGGACTTTATTTTTTATAGTATTAGTAGTATTACTATTATATATAGAAGAACCAAAATCATTATTTTCAGCGTCTGAACCCTTATTTGAACCCTTTTCAAAATCATTTAAATCATCCGATAAGAAATTTAATAATTTATTCTTTATATTGCTTGATGTTGAAAATCTAATAACTCCACCAACTCCCCTTTTCCCCGTATCGCGACGTATAACACCTTTTTCAACGAGTCTTTTTAAACCTGTTTTTAAGCCATTTACAGTTGTTCCTACGCTTAATGCTAAAGTATTTGTATTCATATCTTGAGTACAATTAGACTCAGACTCAATCATTTTTCGTATTAGCACAACTAATATTTTCTTTTCGTTGGTAGATATTCTAGGTAAAATTTGGTTCAGTGAATTAGACTCTAATTGAACCTCTTTTGAATCCTTATTAGACTCTAATTGAACCTCTTTTGAATCCTTATTACACTCTAATTGAACCTCTTTTGAATCCTTATTACACTCTAATTGAACCTCTTTTGAATCCTTATTACACTCTAATTGAACCTCTTTTGAATCCTTATTACACTCTAATTGAACCTCTTTTGTT
>NZ_QLIT01000168.1 GCF_003574485.1 Facilibium subflavum | reverse complement strand
ACCTCTTTTGAATTCTTATTGGATTCATCGTTAGAAGTATTAATTTTTAAAGATTCTAGTAAGTTATTATCCCATGCTCTTATTTTTTTTGTCTTAAAATTTTCTAATTTAGGCATGACATTAGATCCCCAATATTATTACATTTCATCTTTTTTACATAAATCTATAAGTTCATGGCAAAGCAGATCAATATCTTCTTTTGCCGTTGATGGTTTTAAGGAGTCGAAGATGCTTGTTCCTTTTGATATAGAGTTTGGGAACTCTTGACTAGTCCTAATAAAAGATTTGAACAGCTTACTATTAAATTTTTCATCTGATAGAAGAGCTGTTAACACTTGATGAGATAAGTTTGTTCTACCATCAAATTTATTAAGAAGTATCTTAATATTTACATGTATATCATACCTTTCTGATATATTTTTCTTTATCTCATTTAAAGTTATTTGTAAGCCAGAGAGGGAAAACTTTTCAGGATCAGTTGGTAATATAACATAATCAGCACACAAGGTAGCTGCGCAGACAGAAGAACTTAAAGATGGAGGGCAGTCAATAAATATAATGTCGTAATGTTTTTTTAATGGTGATATTCGCTTTTTAAGCTCTCTATCTACAGGAAGACCATTTACTGCAAACAAATTATCCAACAGGGCGTTTTCTATCCTGCTCGGAAGTAAATCTAAGCCTTCATGGATGTTTATAATACAGTCTGAGATGTTAATGTTGTCTTTGATTATATCAAACATCACTGGTTTGTCTTCTGCATCTACACCACATGCTTGTGTAAAGTTTCCTTGTTGATCTAAATCAATCACTAAAACTTCTAATCCATAAGATGCTAATCTAGCAGCTGTTGCAAAAGATAAATTAGTCTTACCAACCCCGCCTTTTAAATTTTGCCACGTGAAGCAGGTTGGAAGTATATCTAGCTTAAATATCTCTTTTGCGGTCTTGTGCCCAAAATACATTTTATTTTGGCTTTTACTTGTCTCTAATTGATTCGTTTTAATGTTTTTATGAATTGCTTGAATTGTAACGCCTAGATACTCAGCAGCATCTGATACTTGCATTTTTGGGTTCATATAAACTTCCATTTTCATCTTGGTTGATGTAATTATAAATTTAACATTGGTTTATATCAACTTTGTTCCCACAAAAAATCAATTTTTTGTTTTTTTACAAGCTATAGTTATGCTCTGGAACTTATGCCTGGGCTATTTATTCAGAATGTTTTATGGGAAAGTGGTGGGTTTTACAGAAGGCTTCAAATTTTTTTATTATAAATATGATTTGGTGTTATTTGGCTATGTACATACAAGATCATCTCATTGATAATATTTTAAAAAGTATACTTTTTTGTATTTTTCTCATTGCTTAAATATTATTGTCTATAAAAATAGTGTATAATTATTTACAGTAAAGTTTTAAATAAAAATAAACGGATTTTGCATGGGAAAGCCATATCAATCACCATATACAATTACATCAAAAATAATTAATCTGGTTTCACAAATCAGCGAGTCGGTAGGCGTTAATTCCATATAGCACTGGTTTGTACTATCAAAGTGATGTTAGCCCTTATTCCATATAGGTTGTAGCCATATATTTTTCAGTCAAATTTAGCAAGAACACTTTCCACAATCCCTTTAATATCAAGGTTTTGAGCGTTTTCACAAAAAACAAAATTTCCAAGCAGACTAATATGTTGCCATGCTACAGGTGAAAGCCGCTTAATTTGCTTCCACACTTTCC
>NZ_QLIT01000167.1 GCF_003574485.1 Facilibium subflavum | reverse complement strand
AAATTGAAAAAAGATTGGCAAAGAAGTGGTTAAATCGGAAGAAGCCAGAAGCGGAAAATGAGTTGGGAGAAGTTCAACAAATATATTGAACGTTACCCACTACCGCAGCCACGAATCACACATGATTTTTATACTTTAACAGGTTCAGTGAGTTAAGTTGAAGAGCCGTATGTGGGAAATCTACAAGTACGGTTCTGTGAGGGGCATCATGCTTTCTCACATTATGTTTAAAATTTAAATTATAAATAGGAGAAACAGAGATGTCTACTCGACAAAATATATTGAAAGTTGGCTTTCACTTTTAACGGATGATGATTATATAGAAGCTGTTAAAGATTGCGTAAAATTTTTTAGTTTTCTCTTAAATGTTAATGCAAAAAATCAATATAAAGAAGTTGCTTAGATTTTAGATTGGCAAAATAAATATATTCAATCGCCATAAATTGAAGTGGCTTTTAGTTTTTCTTTCATTTTTAAAAATTTGACCAATGATTTTCACCGTTTACGCAAGTGATAAAATCCGTCATATAATATAGTAGTCGGATAAGCGACAGCTATTGCTAGCTGCCGCTCTCCTAAGAACGCAGCATGCGACTTTCATCGCACTGCGCTCAAGCCTTAATAAAGCACGCTATCGCACACCCAGTTACTGCATTTGAGTTATAGACGATCTTCTTTCCATCAATTCGTGCCTATCCAAATCAGCGTGAAAAGCATAATTACGCTTTCTATCGGCGTAATATTGCTCCCATTCATGCAGATACGGATTAGCATCTAGCCTAATCAAAATATGGCGTTTAATCTTTGTATTCATCATGAGATGAATACCTAAATATTTGCCATTGCTTTGTTGAGCGCTAAATACCCATCTTCTGGCATTGCCTTGATTTCTAAAGTGTTTGCCAACAGATTGTCTGAGGCTTTTACCTTGAAACCGTCTTTTTACCCATCTTAAAAGTGCTTCAAAAAGTACGTTATCAATGTAGCTAAAGGTTGATTTGGCGCATGATGGACGGTAGTAATTAGCCCAACCAATGAGTTTTGGATTGAGGGCTTTGATTATCTGTTCCGCATTTCCACCATTGTACTTTTTAATGGTCGACTTTATCTCGGAACAAAACTTTTTTCACATTATCTTTTGATGGTTTGGATAGGTATTTACCGTTATACTTTCTGATATTGAATCCCAGAAAGTCGAAACCATCGTTGATATGTGTGATTTTTGTTTTATCTTTTGATAAAGACAGTCCTCTTTCTGCTAGGAATTTCTCAATGTCATGTTGAATCTCTTTAAGCGTTTCAGGAGAGTTTCCCGTAACAATAAAGTCATCAGCATAACGTATGAAATTTACATATTTCTTAACGCCTTGATGCTTGTTAACGGTTTGCTGTAAACCATCAAGCACCATATTACAGATGACGGGCGAAATAATACCACCTTGCGGTGTCCCAGCAGTGGTGTCAAAAAGCGTACCATTTTCAACATATCCAGATTTAAGCCACTTTCTCAGAATACTTTTGTCAATCGGGATATTGTTTAGTATCCACTCGTGACTGATTTCGTCGAAGCAGCTTTTAATATCAGCCTCCAAAATCCATTGCGCTTTGCCTTTACTGGCTAAGTTACAATAACATTTCTGTAAGGCATCATGTGCTGATCGATATTGTCGGAAGCCAAAAGAATCTCTGTCTGCTGTAGTTTCAGCAACAGGATTTAACGCCATAAGATACAAAGCTTGCATTGCTCTATCTCTCATGGTTGGTATGCTTAGTGGTCGAAGCTTCCTGTTTTTCTTAGGTATATAAATCCGCCTTAGTGGTTGCGGTTTATACCCAATTTTGGAGAGGTTGCTAGCGGCTAAGCCTTTTTGATAAGCTTCCGACCATACCTCTTTATCAACACCTGGAGTATGTTTACCTTTATTTGATGTCACCTGTCTTACTGCAAGCATTCTGGCGTAGAATGATCTTGTTAGTAACCGTTGCAACACCTTAACTTTATTAAAGCGCTTCTCTACAGTAGCTTTTGCAATACGCCTCTGTAGTCTGTACACCCACCTTTTAGCTATTTCCCAATCAAAGGTTACCCATTGTAGGTGAGCTTGAAATGGATGAGAAGGCGCACTAACACTTAGTGTTACCATATCTGCATTCCTCCTTTAAACATTCATCAGATTATCTTGCAATTTAAGACCAGTTGGACGTCTGCCCGCTTTCGCGTGAGGTAACGTTTAAACCTCTATCATCACCATTACAGTGCTGCGTTCGCTTTTTCCAACCTCCCAATCCTGCATACCCATGGGTAAACTTCGCAGCTTACTTTCTCCAATTAATAGAGAGGTATACAGGGTTCCCATGTTCCGCACGTCGTGTATATATCGGGTTAGGTGCCTGCTATTAGACCGGTGCCACTATTGACTGCGTCGATTTAGTGCATTAAAATCGAGCCATAGGCGACGTACCTTTTGGTTCAAGTGTTTCAGTCACTTTCACTTGTTGCGTTTTACGACCCATAAACAGATTCACATAAGTTCACCATACCGATTGCCTAGCGCTTATCCGACTGTGACTGCCAGAAAGATTACACCCTCACAGTTACAATCCCGCTCTCCTAAAGGAGAGCTTTGCTACGTTGTCAGGCAGCTTCTTTATTCATGCCATAGGCTCATCCAGCAGCATAGATGGTTACCCCAGATACGAGATAACAACACGACGTGCGACCTCATGTCGCACGCACACCCCACGCTGTTAGCAGGGGCGTAATCCAAGTCGTGAAAGCCTTTATTTTCAAGGGTTTTCGTGCGAGAAGTTTTTTTTGAGAAAATGAGTTGTTTTATTTTTAAATATACCGCCAAATGGCGTTGTATTTTCGGAAAAATAACCGCATCATATATAAAATATGAATTTATGACGAATGTATGATGTTTATAAATATTTTAGTATGACATTCGTCATAAATTCATATGGTTAAAGGAATAAAACTAATTTTATAACTATTTATATAATACGATTGTATGGCGGTTAAAATAAGCGTATGCTAATTGTATGATATATGTTTTAAGCGGATAAAAGTTTTAAAAACGTAAATTGTATGCCGTATATATGACAACTTATCTAAATTTTGCGTTGACGTGTGACGAATATATGTCGCGACATACAAAAAAATACACTGAATTTATGAGTTCAGCTTTTGGTGGCATACGATTGTATGATCATATTTGATAGAATATGGAGCAAATAAAGCGGAGTTTATCCGTTTGCAGCTTAATGTATGACTATCGACTTACATTGAAATACAATCGTCATACGTTAATGAATAGTTAAATCAAGGATAAAACGAGGGTGAAATGGCTAAAATATTAACAATACGGATTCCAGATTATTTAAAAGATGAACTGGAAGAAAAAGCAAAAAAGAAAAATATTCAATTGTCTCAGTATGTCAGAGACTTAATTCAAGTGGGATTAAGCGCAGATGATTCTCAAGATAATTGGGATGAATTAGAGCAAATATCTGCGATTAAATCGTTGGAATCTAAGTTGATTCTGGAATCAATTTTAAAAGCAGTTTTTGATGAAAGTAAATCAAAATTTAAATCTGCAAACGAGGAATTAGAATATATCACTACACGAATTCAACAAGTTAAAAATCGTGTGGTTCATGGTAATAATGATGATATTTGAGGATTGATATGTCTGTTAGAATTGATGTAAGAGTCGATGAAAATCTAAAAAAACGGATTGAAAATATTGCAAATGAAACTAATAAAAGCTTTCCTGATTGCGTTAGAGAATTGTTAGAAATAGGTGTTTATGTTAAGGAAAAACAGCTAAAACCAGAAGAAGATAACAAGGAAAATTGGGAGGAATTCTATCAAAATGCTGCCGTTATGACGCATGAAAATCGGTTGATACTAGAGTCAGTATTAAAGATTTTATATAAAGACAATAAGCCTTTATTTGAATCATCAAGTGAAGAAATTGAGTTTATAAAAACACGTGTTCAGCAAATAAAGTCACGCGTTGTTGATGGTGAAAAGGATGTAATGTAGGTTGTTATGAATATAGATAATCCAATAAATGAATATACATTCGATGATAGAGATGAATTCAATAGAAAATCAATCGCTGATAATATTTACAGTTTGATTGATAGTAATATTGATATTTCACCTTTAATTATTAATGGTGATTGGGGTGTAGGGAAAACTGAGTTTTGCCATAAAACTATCAATCTTATAAATAGCAGTAATGATAATAAGGTAAATTCTATCTATATTGATGCGTTCAAATATGATCATATAGAGCAGCCTTTGATTACAATAATCAGTGAAATATTAAAGGCGCTAAACAGCGAATCACATAAAGAAAACTATAAAAAATTGCTGACTAAAGCCGCCCAAGTTTCAGCATTCTTTTTAAAAACTGGCGGAAAAGCAGTTGTTAGCCATTTACTTAAGCAGAATTTTAATACATTAAGTGAAGATCTTAAAGAGGTAATAGGTAAATGTGAAGATGCTTTCTTTCAATACGCAGCTACAGCCATTGAAAGTCATGTTGAATCTGAAAAAAACATCGAAGATTTACGCGATATATTAAAGAATATAGCTGAGGAAAATAAGTTAATTATCTTCATTGATGAATTAGATAGATGTAAACCAAGCTATGCACTTTCTATGCTTGAAGTTATTAAGCATATATTCGATATTAAGGGGATATTTATCGTTATTGTTACAAACATAGATCAACTAAAAAGCTCAGTAAAACACGCATATGGAAATAGTATTGATGCTGAAAAGTATCTAGAAAAATTTGCAAAATTTACTATTACATTGCCAAATTACATGCCTAAAATTAATGCTCAATATAATTTAGAAAAGGTCAAAATCGCGCATAAACATTTTGCCAATAGTGTTAATGAAAGCACTATTTTAACCAAATATAAGAATAATATTTCAAATTCTAACGGATTTATTCTAATTGATGACTACATAAAACATGCTATCCCCTCACTTAGAAGTATTGAAAAACTTGTCAGATATTTAGAGGTATACTTCACATTAGCAGCAAAAGAAAGTCAATCTAAAAAGATTAGTTCACTGGTAAACTATAGCGAAGGCTTTAAAATATTAGCTGTTTTATCCATACTTATATACTGTTTTAACTCTAATCTCTTTAAGCAATTCCAACAAAGCAAAGTTTCTATAGATGATTTGTCTGTCTTCTTAGGTGTTAATAAAAATATTACTTTACAAGAGATAAGCCAGAACTATTTTAGAGACAGCGATATTGCTTTTTGGTTGATTAAAATAGTGGTAGATACAAGCTTTTACTCAAGTGAGACTGCATCTCAACCTGAAATAATGGCTCAGATAAAGAATACTTTTTCTATTGGCTTCCCATTTGAAAACCATAATTTTATTGATGATGTAAATGATTTTTTCCGTGTTTTTCAGGAGCTTAGTCTAGTTGTAACGTAATAATGTTGATTTGATTAACCCAAAAAATATAGTATAATTACTATATTAAGTATATGCGTGCATTCATATGAAAGAAGTAATATGGCTAGGCTCCTCACCGGACGACCCGAAAAACTTTCCTGAGGAAGTGCGTTCTGCAATGGGTTATGCGCTGCACTTGGCACAAATAGGTGAAAAGCATCACCATGCAAAACCACTGACAGGAAAACAATTTAGCGGTACAGCAGTGATTGAGGTAGTTGAAAATCATGATGGTGATACATATCGGTGTGCTTATACGGTAAAAATTGGTGAAACACTGTATGTTTTGCATTGTTTTCAAAAGAAATCTAAGCGCGGCATATCAACACCAAAGCAAGATGTTGAAATGATACTAAAGCGTTTAAAAGAAGCAAAGCAATTGGAGATTGATCATGGTAAATGAAATTAAATATCACAAAGGCTCTGGTAATGTTTTTGAGGACTTGGGCTTCAATGATCCTGTCGAAATGCAGGCAAAAGCACGGCTAGCACTCAAAATAAGTCAGTTACTTAAGGAAGAAAAAATTACGCAAGTTAAAGCTTCAAAATTAACAGGTGTTGCGCAGGGTGATTTATCAAAAATCGTCAATGGCAATTTTGCAGGCTTCACGATTGATCGCATGTTTAGCATTCTTTTGAAGCTGGGGCAGGACATTGATATTAATATTCATCCTGCTAAAAATGCTCCATCAAACATCAATTTTGCGATGGCTTAAATGGATATTTCAATATTTAACTGCTTATCAATTTCCCGATTATCAGGCAATTTAATATCGCTTTTATCGATACTTTTTTCGTATGATTTTGCATACTGATCTAGTGGATTTTCAACATTCGCAATAAGCTCAGCGCTAATCTTTCTTAAGTCGTCTAGTGGACTTCCTTGTGGGTTGGGTTTATCTAATTTATAGGCTGTATCCTCAATGTATTTATCTGCAATTTGTTGGATAGTGTCTTGATCTTGAATACCCATGCTTTGTGTTATATCGTGAATTATTTTACTGCGTATTGTCTCACTGCCTTCTGATTTAAGCATATCGTTAAAGTCAGTTCTTACTTCATTAGGCATGCTGACAATGACATTTTTCCCTGCTTCTTCAAGCTTGGTAATGGTGCTTTTAAGTGCCTTTAAGCTGTCTGCATTCTTACCATCATTATCAAAACAAATAACCACATTATCATTGATCATGTCAGGGTTAATATTACCCATATTGCTGGCACCTGATATGGCAATAATGTGATTATCTTTACCTAATGATTCAGCGATTGAAAGACTCGTCTCAATGCCCTCTGCTATGTAGGTAATGCCCGTATTGTGTTGTGGTTTGTATAGTTCAATACCAAACCCTTTTTTATTACCATATGACCTTTTTTGCATATTGAGATCGGCTTTTACTGGGTTATTCTTGTCTAAGAAAATGACCTCTACGCCCTTAAATTCGCCTTTGTCATCACGGAAAACGCCAACTAATGCAGGGTGCTGTTGTTGATCCTCTGGTGAGAAAACGGCTCTTTTCCCTTTTCTGTTGGTTACAATCTGAGCATGCGATAACCGTTTAAATCTATGGTTAATCTCTGGAAAAGTGAGTCGGTTTTAAAGAACCCATAGCAGCGTCGTTTAATGACTTTAATTTTATTATTCAATCCTTCCACAAACCCACTAGTTGATCTATTTTTAAAATAGTTAGCAATGCTGCCTTT
>NZ_QLIT01000166.1 GCF_003574485.1 Facilibium subflavum | reverse complement strand
TCAACCAGACCTTTGGTTAATTGCTTCAATACGCCATCTGATTTAAATAGATTGGATAAATCAGCACCTGATTCGACAATGAGATCAAGCGCTTGATCTAATGCTTTGTTTTGTTCTTTGTTTTTCATCTTTCGTCCTTAGATTATACGTTTTAACCATTATAACCTATGAAAGAATTTACACAGTTATTTCAATACTCCCAATTCAGGAGTACTAAATTCAGTGGTATCTATCACTTTTGGCTTGGGAGCTTTTCTATTTACTTTTAGAACATTTATAACTCATTACATTGTTACAAACTTATCTCTTAAAAACGAGATAAATGTCAGAGCTGCATTGAATTTTAATAAAACCTTAGGCAAGCTAATTATCTTAGCTTTTTTGCTTGCTGTTTACGGTGTGGTGGTTTCGTCATTTGCCACAGAAAACTATGTCTTATCAGCTATACTATTTAGTGCAGAACTTTGTTTAGTTATAATCATGCTAGCAGTAACGCTTAACACAACAGATATTATCCATAATGCAATTATAAGAAAACAAAAAGAAGCTTTAAACTCAGATTGATTTTCATTTGTAAATGGGTGCGCTTATACCAATTGCATTACAACAGGTGCATTAAAAGCATTTGCTAAACGTTAATGGATAAAATCTCATCAACAAGCTTTGGTCCTTGATATATTAAACCACTGTAGATTTGCACTAAATCTGCACCACATTGAAGTTTTCCTATAGCACTTTGGCCGCTATCAATACCACCTGTGCCAATAATGGTTATCTTATGGTTTTGATCAAGTTTTTGTAAAACATCATGAAATAATTGCAAAGTTTTATTGCTCATTTGATAAAGTGGTTTTCCACTAAGCCCGCCTTGTTGATAGTGTTTTTTATCACGCAATTCATCTAAAGCGATGGTTGTGTTGCTTACAATAATACCTTCTATATCGTGCTTTATGCATAATTTAGCAATGTCATCGATTTCTTTTTTAGATAAATCTGGCGCAAATTTTAAAAACATGGGGCTTTTTTTATGATGCATATCTGTCAAATTGGCTTGCGCTTTTTTTAGCATAAGCATGAGATTATCGAGGTTTTTTAAGTTTTGGAGCTCTCTTAAACCTTCGGTATTAGGTGAGGAGATGTTTATCGTCACATAATCTGCATAAGGGTAAACAGCGTTAAGACAATATAGATAATCATCAACTGCCTTATCAACGGGGGTATCTTTATTTTTGCCGATATTGGCACCTAAGACAAATGTTCTGTTTTTTGCTTTTTTAAGATTATTAACAAGGTGGTGGACGCCTTTGTTATTAAACCCAAATCGATTTACAATAGCCTGGTGCCTGACTAATCGAAACAGGCGTGGCTTTACATTACCTTTTTGTGGCTTTGGTGTAACGGTGCCCACTTCAATAAAACCAAAGCCTAACTTGGCAAGCTCAGAAATATAGTCTCCATTTTTATCCAACCCAGCGGCAAGACCAAGCTTGTTTTTAAAGGTTAGTCCATGACAGTTAAAAGTCTGTTTATCGAACGCTTTTGACTTCAATAAACCAAGCCTGTTTATGAGTTTTAATGCTTTTAAGCTTAAATTGTGTGAAAACTCGGCTGGAAGTAAGAATAAAAAAGGGCGAATATATTTATAAAGGTGTGTCATAAGGATCTCGCACTGCTTCAAATTGGCATTATTGTACACGGTAAATAGATCCCTCACAAATTGCTTTGTGACTAAAATCTGTAAGATCATTCACCAGTGGCCTATGTGTTTGGCGCAATAATTCAGCATGAATATTTTGCATATCTTAAGCCGGTGGTGGTATATTAGCTTTATATGAAGGCTTTAATGTGCAGAGATTTATGCAAGAATATATTCTCACTTTAGATCAAGGAACGACGAGTTCACGTGCGATTATTTTTAATCAAAATGGCCAAATTGTTGATATGGCGCAATATGAATTTAAACAGTTTTATCCAAAACCAGGCTGGGTTGAGCATAATCCTAAAGAGATATGGTCTTCTCAGGCTTCTGTTGCCGCTGAGGCAATTACCAAAGCCGGTATTAACGGGCGAAATATTGCTGCCATTGGTATTACCAATCAACGGGAAACAACGATTGTTTGGGATAAAGAAACAGGGCAGCCTATTTATAATGCGATTGTATGGCAAGATAGAAGAACGGCTGCATTTTGTAATGCATTAAAAAGCCAGGGGCATGCAAAAATGATCCAGGACAAAACTGGCCTTGTGATTGATGCCTATTTTAGTGCCTCTAAAATTAAGTGGATTTTAGATAATGTGGATGGCGCCAGAGAAAAGGCAAACCAGGGCAAGCTTTGCTTTGGTACAGTTGACAGCTGGCTTATGGCAAAATTCACCAATCTTCAAACCCATGCCACAGATGTAAGTAACGCCAGTCGAACAATGCTTTATAATATTCATACCGGGCAGTGGGATGATGATTTACTGGCTTTGTTTGATATCCCTAGAAGTATGTTACCAGAAGTGAAGTCATCCAGTGAAATTTATTCACGTACGGCAACAACCTTATTTGCATCAAAAATCCCAATTGCCGGGGTTGCAGGTGACCAACAAGCCGCGTTATTTGGACAGATGTGCACAGAGCCTGGAATGTTAAAAACCACTTATGGCACTGGCTGTTTTATGATGATGAATACAGGTGAGACTCCTGCAAAATCGACAAACAATCTTCTGACAACGATCGCTTGGAAGATCGGTGATAAAGTAACTTATGCGCTTGAGGGGAGCATTTTCATGGGCGGGGCTGTTATTCAATGGCTTCGAGATGAATTAGAGTTGATACAGCATGCCCGTGACAGTGAAAAACTGGCTTTATCCGTTGAAGATAACGGCGGTGTTTATTTAGTGCCAGCAATGGCAGGTTTAGGAGCGCCACATTGGGATCAATCTGCAAGAGGTTGTTTGATTGGGTTGACAAGAGGAAGCTCTAAGGCGCATATTTGTCGCGCAGCACTTGAGAGCATTGTCTATCAGGTTTCTGATATCGTGAAAGCGAAGATGGCTGATACAAAGATTCAAATCACTGAAATGCGCGTTGATGGCGGTGCTGTTGCAAATAATTTTCTGATGCAATGCCAGGCAGATATTATGAATGCGAATGTGATTCGGCCTAAGGTATTAGAAACAACGGCACTTGGCGCAGCTTATTTAGCTGGTTTGGCCGTAGGATATTGGTCGGATGTTAATGAATTAAAAAAGCTATGGTCACAAGAGCGTCTGTTTACACCAGACATGTCAAAAGAGCAGCGTGAACATTATATCAAATACTGGCAAAAAGCTGTTGAGCGCGCCAAAGGCTGGAGTGAGTAAAAGGAGTATATTATAAATGCTAGATGCACTACAGATGATCCGATACCAAAAAGGAATTATGGCAGATTTACCCGCTTCAGCGATTTATTTGTTTTTTCAACTAGAAGATAAAACACATTTAAAAGAAAGCTTGCAAGTGTTACAAAAGCTTATTGATGGTGAATCTGCTGTGTTAGGCTTAGGTGAGCAGATTATGCAAAAATCGTCACAGAAAATGCCCTATCATCCTTATATGCCTAAAGGCAATCAAAAAAAGTTAGCACCTGCCTGGCGATGTGATTTAGTGCTTTGGTTAAGAAACAGTGATCAAGGCACGTTAATGCATCAAGCCAGACAAATAATTAAGGCATTAAAAGATGCATTTTCCTGTATTGATATTACACGAGCTTGTACCTATGAGGCTTCTTATAAAGAGGATTTAATGGTAAGCCATGATCTATCTGGTTTTGAAGATGGGACAGAAAACCCAAAACAAGATGATCGATATAACGTTGCGATTATTGATGATAAGAAAAAATATCTACATGGTGGCAGTTGCTGGGCTGTGCAAAAATGGGTGCATGATTTTGACTGGCTTGATAAGGCAAGCCTGCAGGCAAAAGAAGCTGCTATTGGTAGAAGCTTGAGTGATAATCGCGAATTAGAAAATGCACCTGATTCAGCACATGTTAAAAGAACTGAGCAGGAAAGTTTTGACCCAGAAGCCTTTATGTGGCGCCGATCAATGCCATGGATCGATGATAAGCTTCAAGGTGGATTGATGTTTTCTTGCTTTGCGCGTTCGTTTTATCCATTTGAAGTGCAATTTAATCGCATGACTGGTGAGGATGATGGTGTTGTCGATGGTGTATTTAAGTTTTCTAAAATCAAACATACAACCTTTTTATGGTGCCCACCTTTTTTTAAAGGTAAACTTGATTTATCTTTTCTATCGCTGTAAAGCCAGTAAGTCATTATGGAACATTTAAGTTTTTTATCTGGCAGTTTTGTTTTTGTAATGGTTTTTTTTGCCGGTTTTGTTGATTGTATTGCCGGGGGCGGCGGTATGATTACAATACCCACCTATTTAAGTGTCGGGGTTCCGGCAAACCTGGTATTAGGCACCAATAAAATGGTCAGCTCCATCGGCACGTTAAGCGCGGTTATTCGCCTGTTAAAATCGGTTAAAACACATTGGAATATTATTTTTCTTGGCATTATCTCAGCTTTGATTGGTGGCGTGCTTGGCGCACGTTTAAGCCATTATCTGGATCATATGACCATGACGGTAATGTTACTGGTGATTATTCCGATTATTTTATCCATAGGTGTTTTAAAGCGTTATAAAGTTGAAAGCCACTATGCGGCCAACACCTTTTTTTATTTAAGACTGTGTTTAATTTGCTTTATTATCGCAGGCTATGATGGCTTTTTTGGCCCAGGAACCGGTACATTCTTGTTCTTAAGCTTTATGTATATTTTATCGATGTCAGCTCAAGAGTCTGTAACCAATGCAAAAATCATCAACTTCATCGCAAATTTAAGTGCTTTATTATATTTTTTATGGGCAGGGCGTATCGATTGGTTAGTCGTTATGATTGCACTACCGGCATCAGTGATGGGTTATCTTCTTGGTGCACAGTTTGTATTAAAGGCAAATGTGAGATGGCTGAAAGTTATCGTTAGCATGGTTCTTGTTGGATTGATGATTCGATTATTATTTTTTGGCTAAGCTTATCATCTTCCTAATCTCCTATAATAAATGACTCCCTTTCATATGCTTTGCAAATGCTGCAATTTGTACTAACTAAATATCAAAACATGAGTTGATGTTATTTTTTATGGTAGTATAATGATCACACTATAAATCAAATGATTTATTCTATTGAATTATTCGTTTGATTTTATTTGTGTGGTAAAGCGTTGAAAACAGTTAGTTCTTATAGTTCTTAAGGGGGAAACAAAGTGGCAGCATTTAATTTATCAGATATTGAGTTTAATGAAATTCGGTACGATGTGTATAAAGATCTCAGGAGTAAAGAGCCAGTATACTGGTATGAACCAATGAAATCCTGGCTGGTAATGAGGCATGATGATATTACTAAACTCTTAAGAGGTAATGTTCTTTCTACAAATTTTCTTATTGAAGACAAGCTGGATAGTAAGAAGATTAAGCTTGATGATAACATTATTGCAATTCGAGATACTATAAAGAAATGGATGATCTATAACGATGCGCCAGAGCACACTAGATTAAGAAAATATATGAACACGGCATTCAAGAAAGTGTATATTCAGAATGTGATGCCAAACATTGAAACTATTATACAATCAAAATTAGAATCAAGCGATATAGGCAATGAATTTGACTTTGTAGAGAATTTTGCTCATCCAACTCCAGCTCTAATACTAAGTAAAATGTTTGGGTTGGATGAGATTGATTTAGATACGTTCGTTTCATGGTCAGACTCAATCGCTAACTTTATGCAAGACTTTGTCGTCTCGCCTATACCAAGCTCAACAATAGCTAAAGAGACAGCCAAAGATTTATTGGCAATGAAAGAAGCATTTCAATTGGCAATTCAGCTAAGAAAAGAAAAACCTAAAAATGATTTACTTTCTCAGCTTGTAAAAGCTTTAGGGAATGATGGTTCTTCCATTGATTCAGATGACTTGATGTTGCAGCTCATACATTTAATTTTTGGTGGTCATAAAATTCCACAGTTTGTTATGAGTAATCTCCTTCATTGTTTGCTCTTACAACCAAACATGCTGCAAGCAGTGTTATCAAATACTTCAGAGTTACTACCATCCGCGATAGCTGAATCAATGCGTTATGAATCCCCAATTCAATTCATTACAAGACATGCACGAGAAGATATTTTGCTCCATGGAAAGCGTATAAAAAAAGGAGATTCTATATATTTAATGCTAGGATCAGCAAATCGTGATGAAAATGTTTTTCATGAACCAGATGTATTCAATCTTAATCGCCCATTAAATAAGCATATTTCATTTGGAAGTGGTATACATACATGCATTGCTGCAGCCTTCGTAAAAGATGAACTAGAGGCAATATTTAAGTCGTTCTTTAAAGGGAGCTCATCAATTGTTGTTGAGTATAATTTGCAATCACCTTCTTGGACAAACAATGCTACTTTCCATGGAATCCTTCGCCAACCCATAAGAATAGTAAAGTTTGACGGTAGTCAATTACAAAAAGAAGAGCCTCACTATAGTAAAATAGGATAATTTTGGACATGAAGGACTATTATTCAAAATGGAAGACGTTAAGGTTATTAACTTTTAGCATACTTTTATTTCTATTATCTATGCTACCTTTGCACTACATGCCACCGATATATGCAAATAAGCCATTTCTACATAATTTGCTTGGTAGTGTGAGTATAAGTTACTATTTGTATGCGTACCTAGTGGGGTTTATATGTTGTGGAATTTATTTATTGTTTTTTAAAACTACTACATTTATACCAAAAAAACATGACCTTATATCAATAGTAATAAGCATTATCTTTATTTCATCCTCAATCCTGTTGTCGGGCTGGTATGCAGTGTTTTGCAGGTTGGTTTCAGGATTCATAGGGTGTATTCTGTATACCAGAGTATATATTATAGTAAGTAAGATTAACCTAAATAAGGTTAGTGCTATTGGGAAAATGCTTGGTATTAGCTCAATCCTTTTAGAAACTTCTGCTTTACTTTCAGGTATTATATCAAATACTGGTAATGAGGTTTTAATACGGTTGATTTTTATATTGATATTATTAGTAGTAGGTCTAGCAGCTATTAGCCTTTATGCTTACCAAAAAACTGGTGACACAACCAAAGTTGATAAAGGTAATGTTATGGTTTCAGATAATTGCATAGTAAAAGAGGTATCTACAATTGGGAGAAAAAATCTTTTATCTGTAGCAATTATTTTACCATCTATACTTGCATTTACCGCTTTTTTTACTTTTATTTTAAATATTGGGTATGCTGTTCAGGGGAGTATTTCACCATTTCATATAGGCATAATTATATTTTCATTAGCATTTGCCTTCCCTCTTGGTTCAATAATTGCGCAACCAATTTCTCAGAAATTTTCCTATCAGGGTGCAATGCTTATATTTACTATTTTCCCAATTTTAGGCATTTTATTGCAAGCTGTAGGAATGATGAATTCGATTTGGCTATACCTTTTATTTGGAGCATGTTTAATGGCAATAGGTAATGGGGGGATCATTACAATTAACTCTGCAAAGTCTATTATAGATGTTTGCTCTGATCCTAGCCGCCCTCCTCTTTTGTATATGGTTAGTGCGATGGTTACCACAACGCTTTCTGGCTTTATTAGCTATACTATCTCAGATAAATTGATTTTTAACCTTACTATGCTGCTCTTTTATATTTTGATATTGATATATGTCATATGTCCTCATAAAAAGCTACTGGAGAAAATATATGCAAACCAGTGACAATAATAAGGGTGCAATTATCATCAGTGATATCTATGGTTTTAAAGAAAATGATTTGCCTGGTTATTTATCAAGGACAGCAAAAATACTTGAATCTGCGGGATATAAATGCGACATTTATTCGTCATTAAATTTGGCTGGAATAGATAGAACCATCGGTAAAAATAAATGTCATAAATTGTTCTTAGAGGATGGACTTGATAAATCTATAAATACTTTGATAAAAAAAAATAAAAAGTATGAAATTGGTGTGGGATTTAGTATTGGAGGAGCTATTTTATGGAAAGCATGTATGCGAGATCAAGCATATCTAAGTAATCTCATATGCTTTTCATCAACTAGACTCAGATATGAAAGCGCTAAAATAGACTCACATACAATTCTATTTTTTGGTCAAGATGATTTCTATAAGCCTTCAATGGATACTATTGATAAGCTATCAAATAGCTACTTCATTTTTGATAGCCAAGCACATGATTTCTATCATGATATGGAAATTTTAGAGGGATGCTTCAATTTATGCAAAATAAATAGCATTTGATATAAGTTGAAGTGAAAGGATTGAAATGCAATCAGGCTGACCGAAGGAGAAAGTTCCGGAGCAATAGGCCTTTTAACGAAGCAATCAAATACGGTTAAGTTATATTATTTTTTGTTGTTGATTATAGCTTCAAAAGTCTTTGCCAAATCAATTGGCAATGGAAACACAATTGCCGTACTTTTATCACTGGCAATATCGACCATGGATTGAAGATATCTTAGTTGAATAGAGGCAGGCTCTTTTGATAAGACTTCTGCGGCTTCTTGAAGTTTTTTGGCTGCCTGGAATTCACCTTCGGCATTGATTACTTTTGCGCGTCTGGCACGTTCAGCTTCAGCTTGTTTGGCAATAGCACGAATCATGCTTTCATTTAAGTCAACATGTTTGATTTCAACGTTAATGACTTTAATTCCCCAGGCATCGGTTTGATCATCTAAGATTTTTTGCACATCAGCATTAAGCTTATCCCTTTTGGCAAGCATATCATCAAGTTCATGTTGGCCTAGCACGGATCGCAATGTTGTTTGTGATAATTGACTGATGGCTTCTAAATAGTTTTCAACCTGGATAATAGCAGATTGTGGATCGGTGACGCGGAAATAGACAACCGCATTGACTTGTACAGAAACGTTATCTCGGGAGATGACATCTTGTGGTGGCACATCCATGACAATCGTGCGCAAAGAGAGTTTCTCCATCTGCTGGATGATGGGGATAACGATGATAAGACCTGGTCCTTTGACTTTCCAAAAACGCCCTAAAGTAAAAATCACACCGCGTTCATATTCCCTTAAAACACGTATCATGCTGATTAAAAAAATCACAACCAGTGCGATTACAGCATAAATTGCATATTGTATTATCATGGGGTTAACCTCCGTTAAGATGCTCTTCATTTATTGATTTAACCGTCAATGTAAATCCACTGACACCTGTAATTTTAACTGGCTGGTCTTTTTGGTATGCTTCAGGATGTGCTATGCGCCAACGCTCACCATTGACAAAAACCCATTTGTCATTACTGTCATCAACAATAATCCGGCCAGTTTTGCCAATTAAATTGTCCTGCCCACTGACGGTTTGATTTTTATGCGCGCGGACGACAAGATAAATAATAATTAAAAAGAATAGTGCGGTGGTAATGCTTATCGCCAGAATAACTGGAATGGCAATGCTAAAGCCTGGAATCCCTGTATCAACCAACATGACCGAACCAATGGCAAAAGCAATTGCACCGCCAATGGCTAAAAAGCCAAAGCTTGTGACAAAGGCTTCGGCAATCATCAAAATAATGCCCAGAAACATTAGCAGTAATCCTACGTAACTGATGGGTAACAGATGTAATCCATAAACGGCAAATAATACACAGACAACACCTAAGATTCCTGGTAAAAATAGTCCTGGATTGGTGATTTCAAGAAATACAAGCCAGACGCCAACAACCAATAATAAATAGGCGATACTGGGGTCGGTAATAATCTGTAAAAACTTCAATCGCCAAGTGGGTTTGAAACTTTCAACCTGCATATCTTCTGTGTTTAGTGTGATTTTTTCCCCTTTGATGGTAATTGTTGTGTTGTGAATTTGCTTTAAAAGGTCGTGAAGATCAATAGCAACAACATTGATAACGTTTTCCTTTAATGCTTCTTCAGCGGTCAGCGTTTTAGCTTCTGTAACGGCTTCTTGTGCCCATTTTGCATTGCGATCATGCATTTTAGCTAAAGCACGGATATAGGCTGCGGCGTCATTAAAAGCCTTTTTCTCTAAAGTTGTCTTGTCTTGAGTCGATGGATTCTCTTTTGCTTTATCGGCTGGATCTTTTGGTTTCTGGGGTTTCTCTGGCATCCCGCCAATACTTACAGGAGAAGCAGCACCGACATTGGTTCCTGGCGCCATTGCAGCAATATCTGCAGCATAAAGCAAAAAAGTGCCAGCACTTGCTGCATGTGTGCCTGATGGGTAAACATAAACAACCGTAGGAATGCCAGCATTTAACATGATCTGAATAATCTCGCGCATGGATTTTGCCAAACCACCTGGGGTGTCAATCTCAATAATGATCAGGTTTGCCGCAATATCGTTGGCATGGGTAAAACCCGCTTGAACATACTCTTGTGTGGCCGGACCAATACCGCCTTTAATATTTAATAACACCGCTTTATTCGTGTGTTGTGTTTGTCCAAAAGCCATACTTGCAAGCAATAACAGCAAATACAATATAATTCTTTGCATGAACCTAATCCTTTTTATCGGCTTTGCTCAAAGTGTAGAGGTTTTTTATGTATTTAAAAATATTGTTAATAGATAAAGATGACGAAATGTGCAACTTTACTTATAATAGGGCAACATCTATTCAAGATATGCGAATAAAGCTAAAAAATAATACCAATGAAACAAATTTATTTAGATTATGCAGCAACAACACCGATTGATGAAACAGTTGCACAAAAAATGCAGCAATACTTAACGCTTGATGGGATGTTTGGGAACCCTGCTTCTAATACGCATACCTATGGCTGGCAGGCGCAAGAAGCCGTTGATCAGGCCAGATTACAGGTTGCCACAATAATCAATAGTGACCCACGTGAAATTATTTTCACCTCTGGTGCAACAGAATCTGATAATCTGGCGATTAAAGGTGTTGCCTATGCCTACGCGCAAAAAGGCAAACATATTATTACCTCCAGCATTGAACATAAGGCCGTGATTGATACCTGTGGTTTTTTAGAAACCCAGGGCTTTGAAGTGACCTATTTAAAACCGGATCATCTGGGACAAATAAGTGTGGATCAGGTAAAAAGTGCGTTACGCGATGACACTGTTTTAATCTCAATCATGGCAGTCAATAATGAGCTTGGTACATGCTATCCGCTAACAGAAATTGGTAAAATTGCTAAAGCACATAAAATTTTATTTCATGTGGATGCTGCCCAAGGTGTTGGTAAAATTGATATCGATGTGAAAGCAATGGGGATCGATTTATTATCAATATCAGGGCATAAAATTTATGGGCCTAAAGGAGTTGGTGCACTTTATGTTCGGCGTAAGCCTAAAGTTAGGTTAGTGCCGCTGATTCATGGTGGTGGACATGAGCATGGTTTTCGTTCAGGGACACTGCCTACCCATCAAATTGTCGGTTTAGGCCAGGCGTGTGAAATGATGCAGCAAAATCAGATAAAATTTCTTGCGAAAATGAAAAGCTTACGTGAACAGTTTTTAGCTGTTGTACAGCAACTGGATGCCATTATTATCAATACACCGTTGGATAACTGTTATCCTGGTATTATTAATATTACCTTTGAAGGCGTTGACGGTGAAGCGTTAGTTGCCTTTTTGCATGATATGGCAATCTCAATGGGATCTGCATGTAATTCTGCAAGTGTAGAGCCATCATTTGTTTTGGCAAATATCGGCTTAAATCGTAGTCAGGCACATGCCAGTTTGCGATTTTCTTTTGGTCAGTACACGACACAAGAAAATGTACAACATGCTGCACAAAAAATCGTGGAGTCTGTCAGCAAATTACGTGCATTATCTCCACAGTGGGGTGTGTGATGTATAATGAGACAGTATTACATTATTTAGCACAGATCTCTATGAATGATCGGTTGCCAAAAGACAAAAAGCATCAAGGCGTTAAAGTTGGCGATGGCATGCAGCAGGTGATTTTTTATCATGGCCATCATAAGGTTTATTTTGCTGTTGTCGGTAGTGCTTATTTAATGGCAATGACAAAATGGGTGCAGTTGAAATTACAACAAAAAGACTGGCAGGCACTTAAAGCGCAAGATATTAAAAGCCTGGTTGAGAAATTTGATTTGCCTGTATTTAAGCGCCAAGATGCGTTGTTGATTTTACAACTCATTGAGAAGCTCAAAGATGTCGAGTGAATATTACCAGGGTGTAGTTTTACATGCCAGAGTGTATAAAGAGACTTCATTGCTGTTAACACTTTGGTTAAAAGGCATCGGTAAGGTTTCAGGGGTGATAAAAGGGGCAAGATCTAAAAAAAAGCCGAATCTTTGTCAGCCATTTTCTTTATTAAATATTAAAGTGAAATTAGCCAAATCAGATGATGCATTATCAATTATTCATCAGGTTGATCAGGAAAAAAGTTTTGTATCAGGAACCTATTTATCTCAGTTAAGCAGGCTTTATATCAATGAGCTATTATATTGGCTTTTGCCGCATGATCATTGTGATCAAGCGTTATTTGATCATTATATCTTAACAATTGAGAGATTGATTGACGATGAAATCGACAGAAACCTTCGCCATTTTGAGCTTCAGCTGCTTAATAGTCTTGGTTATAGCTTTCAATGTGACTTGGACAGCCATAACAACCCCATTAAACCAGAATGTTTTTATTCAATGAAGCCATTATCAGCCTTCTACCTGATAGACTCTGATCAAGGCATCAAAGGAGAAACGATTTTTAAGATTAATGCAGATGTTAGTGCATGGCATCAAAAAGAGATGAAGGTTATTCAAAGGTTAATCAAGACCAATTTAGCAGCTTGCTTGGGTGGGCGTCAATTACAGACAAGACTGCTTTTATATCATTATCTAGCAGGTGGTGGCGGGTAGCCTAACTCAGGGGCTTATTGGTAAACTGATTGGCGACAAAGGCTATACATTATCAGAAGCTTTATTGGCGCGTGGGCTACAGCTGGTGACACGCGTGAAAAAGAAGATGAAAAAAGGTTTAATTTTCTTGCTGGATAAGGTGCTTTTAAGAAAAAAAGCGATTATTGAATCCATGAATGATCAGCTCAAAAATATCAGCCAAATAAGTGCTTTGACGCCAAATACGTTCGATAGGAGCCGGATGCGGTAGTTCCGCACGTCCGAATCTGTGCAGGGGGCATCAGGTGACTGGTGTCCCTACTGCGACCAATTAAAACGGGGGCTCTTTATTGCAAATAGCCTTAACCCAATACGCTTGCTCTTGTCGATTAAATCTCTCAGGCAAGCCTGTTGCAATATAGATTTCCCTGAAGCCAGCATCGTAGATGAATTTTGCCCATTCTTCCCCTTTTTGGTCACTCCCTAGATCAGAATCAATATAAATAGGGGTGGAGGAAGGATAGTATGCGATAAAACGTAAAAATTTAAAGATATTGTCGAAGTAGCTCAGCGCTTTATTGCACACACTTGCCTTAAGCTGCCACGCTTGACCTAAGTCTTTATTATCGTCAATCAGAATAAAATCAGGTTCATTGGGGTAATAGTAAAATGGCAAATAAGCGACAAGCGGTTTAGGTATCATTTTAATACCCTTGTGCTGGCAATTACCCATTAATAGTTGGTCATCATATTGCCCAGTGACCAAATAGCTGCAAGTACTCAAACTATATTCCTCTATGAGATTCATCCCTGTTAGATCACCTCCCAAATTATAATCAATAAAATAGCAATAATATGCACTTTCTTTGGCTTTTTTGTGCCACTCTCTAAAGGCATCAATCGTATTAAAATGCGCGAGTTCTATGGAGACTTGGTTATCCGTTGGTAAAGCATTCTCTATGGTTCTTTGCCAAAGCTTGTGCATACATGGATCATCATCAAGGATTATTATAATTGTTTTTCTAGCCAATAGAATTTCCTCAGCAA
>NZ_QLIT01000165.1 GCF_003574485.1 Facilibium subflavum | reverse complement strand
GGCTTTCAATCAATGGCTTATTATACCATAAAACCCTGATTTCTCGCGGGTTTTAAACGTAACCGCTCCATAAACCCCATCTAGTAAAGGCGTTTGTTCTTAATCATACTGTTGTTGTTTATTCACAAATATGGAGCACAGACGATGACAGAAACGCAAATCAAGTGGCTATCAATTATTAGGGATTGGGAAGTCTCAGGGCTAACACAGGATAAATTCTGCCAGGAACAGGAAGTATCCAAAGCATCATTTTCCAAATGGCGTACCAAATTCATTGCAGAAGGTGCGCTTAAACCGCGCATTAAGGTAACAAAGGATGACACAAGCCCACCTCATGCCCCTTCTGGTTTTATTCCTTTTCATATCGATGCAAATACGGCAAAACAAAAAGGCATGATTGAAATTGATTTGCCATTTGGGATCACATTAAGGGTACCTTGTGATGTTAACGCCGGCACATGAGATTTACCTGGCCAATTTTCCGGTGGATATGCGCAAAAGTATCGATGGCTTATCCGCTTTGGTTTTATCTCAGTTTGGTTGTGCTCCCACACAAAAAGGCAGCTATTTTGTTTTTTGTAACAAGGCACGCAACCGGATGAAGGTGTTGTATTTTGACAAAAATGGCTTTGCACTATGGATGAAACGTCTGGAGAAGGATCGCTTTAAATTACGTTATCAAAATGGCCAGATTGTGGCTTTGGATGCTGATCAATTACACTGGTTAATCTCATGATTGGATTATGCCAATAT
>NZ_QLIT01000164.1 GCF_003574485.1 Facilibium subflavum | reverse complement strand
CGGCAAAACAAAAAGGCATGATTTAAATTGATTTGACATTTGGGATCACATTAAGGGTACCTTGTGATGTTAACGCCGGCACATGAGATTTACCTGGCCAATTTTCCGGTGGATATGCGCAAAAGTATCGATGGCTTATCCGCTTTGGTTTTATCTCAGTTTGGTTGTGCTCCCACACAAAAAGGCAGCTATTTTGTTTTTTGTAACAAGGCACGCAACCGGATGAAGGTGTTGTATTTTGACAAAAATGGCTTTGCACTATGGATGAAACGTCTGGAGAAGGATCGCTTTAAATTACGTTATCAAAATGGCCAGATTGTGGCTTTGGATGCTGATCAATTTCAATGGTTACTCTCAGGATTGGATTATGCCAATATGGTGGGTAGGAAGGCCTTAAATTATTCCTGTTTTTATTGAAAAAATGTGTTTAAAACCCGCGAGAAATCAGGGTTTTATGGTATAATAAGCCATTGATTGAAAGCCGCAGGCCAACGAGAGCATTCCTGACACGG
>NZ_QLIT01000163.1 GCF_003574485.1 Facilibium subflavum | reverse complement strand
GCTACTGTCCTGTAGTGTGAGAAAAAACAAAGAAGGTAACTTGGATGATAAAATGCTAGTAAATGACCTTCTAAAATATCATTGCACGACCCAAAATGCTCTATCAACATACATGTTGTCTTATAAATACTTAAATGACCCAAATAATGTCATTAAGAGCTATAAAGAAATGGAGCAAAATAAAAATAGTTTTGGATTATCTGATGATGACATTCAAAAAATAATCTCCGACATAAATAACAACGAAAACACTTTAATGCCGATATTTGAGAAACAATCATCATTAAATACCAAACAAAGTGGGCTTCCAACAAGCCCGTGTACCAAAAATAAGAGCCCATCCATCTGACTGCGTAAATTTTTCATAGCGCTTACATTTTGCCTTTATATTTCAACATAAACCTGCATAATTGATCATTTTTAAACCTTTTGTCGTAAAAACCTCGCCAAATTTAATACAAATACGTATGATTAAAGTCAGTGTATTATTTAAAAAGGCTTTAAATGCGAAATTTACATCCAATACAATTTATCTTTTTACTGATCATCAGCATTTTATTACTGCCTGTGCTGATTTTTGTTGTCCTTTGCTTTTTCATTTATGCATGGCTGACAAAACGAAAACTTGAGCAGAGCTTAAAAAAACACATGAACCAGCAAAACACTGAAGAGAAACATCACCACAAAGGACGCGTGATTGACCATGATCAAGACGTATAATTATAAAGAATTCGTTCAAAAATTTAGTGAAAATGCACTGATCGACTATGATGCCGCCGAGCAAATAAATCAGATTATCACTGATATGATCACAGATACACTTATTGACAATAACCGTTTGGAAATCCGAGGATTTGGCAGCCTTACACCACATAAATCAACCAATCGCACTGTCCGTAACCCTAAAACTGGCCAGACGCTTACAAAGGGGAAGTTAAAACGAATCCATTTCACCATGGCCAAGGCTTTGCGGCAGCGGTTAAATTTTTGATAGAACATTAAGTTATTTTAAAAGTTAGCTTCCTAGAAACTCTAATTCTCCTTCCTTTTAAGGCACACACGAAGAAATTCCTATTTTTTTAAATCATATAGAATGTGGCTAATCAACATTTTTATATCTTTAGTTTGATTAGGTCTGCTGTTAACATCAGAGCGTTTTAAACAATCCAGTAATGACATAATATTCAATAAATTCACTGTAATTTGCCAAGAATCAGGCAGCTGATGACCGGTAGACGACAATCCCTTCAAAAAAGAATCCTGGTAAGCTTTAGGCATTTGATAAGCATATCTTAGCATATTAGCAACATCCCAAAGTGAAGATCCTGAAAATGAGAACTCCCAATCTATAATACCAGTAATGTCTATTTCATCATTGTTTTTTGTAACTAAGATATTGGCTGGATCAAAATCAGCATGTACTAAATTTTTTTCTGTTCCATCTGGCAATAACCTTTTATACGTGTTAAACAAAGTTGTAATTTGTTCTCTCTGCGTCACAGGTATTATTGCTTTAACTTTGCCATCTGTCAAAACACCCTCACAGAAATCTACCAAACTCTCTCGGGAAAGGCTTTCTTTAATTTCAAGATTTTTGTTGAAAAATCCAGAATTTGAAAAGTTACTACTAGAGATAATCCCCAGCACTTCCCCAACCTTAAACATAACTTTTTTTATATCAATTTGTTGATCACTTAGTAAAAGATCACGCAAAGTTGCCCCTGGTAAATATTCCATGATCGCAAAAACATATCCAAATGCTTCAGCAATATGATAAAACCTTGGAACAGGTAGTTCCCCACACAAAAGTGTAGATACTTTTTGCTCTATGTAAGCACTCTTATTGTCTCGCAAATAGATTCTCAAAATAACTGGGTCTTTGGAGCTGCTATTGAAATGCACCAGTACATTAATATTGGCGCAACCTCCTTCAATAATTGATATGCTTTTAATCTCGTTTTCGTGAACATAATAGGTTCCCAACATTTTCCTCATCAGCTCACCTGGTAAATGTACTTTTGAGTGGGTTTTTTCCCAGTTTGCTTTGAATGTCATATTAATTTTCTCATAAGCATCTCATCAGTAGCTCTAGCCACCTGATTACTCATCACCCCGCTCCCTCTGTTGTATCTGCGCCAGTGCTTGTACGCGCTCCCGCTCCAGCTCGCGTTTCAATTCCTCTTCCGTTGGCAGGTACGGCAGATACTTGGCGGCAAACAGTTGTTTTTGGTCGGCCAGCACCGAGTATTTCACCACCGCTTCGCTTTTTTCACTGCACAGCACCAGGCCAATGGTGGGGTTGTCGTCGCTGCCTTTGCACTGCTCATCATAGAGGCGAACATAGGTGTCCATTTGGCCGATATCTTGATGTTTGAGCTTGCCCAGCTTTAAATCCACCAACAGGAAGCACTTTAGCTTGAAATTGTAAAACACTAGGTCAATATAGAAGTCTTCATCATCAAAACGGATGCGCTGTTGACGCTCCACAAAGGCAAAACCTTTGCCAAGCTCCAATAAAAACTGTTGCAGGTTGCTGATAATGGCCTGTTCCAGTTCGCTTTCCTGATAGCTTTTATCCTCCAGGTTGAGAAAGTCGAGAATATAGGGGTCGCGCAGATAGTCTTTGGCGGTTTCTGCCAGTGACTGAGTGTTGGTTTGGGCTTCCTGTTCAACCAGAGTTTTATCTTGGCTTGCCAGTAGGCGTTCGTAATAAAGTGTACTGACCTGTCGCTCCAGTGCTCGCGCACTCCAGCTTTGGCTGATCGCCTCTTCAATATACCAGTCACGGGCGGATGGGTTATTGATGCGCAGTAATGTTCGGTAGTGCGTCCAACTCAATTCGGTACGCACTGCGTTCCGAATTGGAAAAGCCTGATAAAAAGCACGCATATTGCGCAAGTTTCGTTCATCAAAGCCTTTTCCCAAACGCTCTGTAAGTGCTTCAGATAACTGTTGAAGTTGCTGTTTGCCATATATAGCACGTTGCTGGCCTTGCTGTTCATCTTCCACAATCAATCGGCCAATTTCCCAGTAACTTTGTACCATAGCCGTGTTAACTGCCTGGCGCACCTGAGCACGCGCCTTTTCAATCTGTGTAGCGATAGCATTGGCCAAGGTGGTAAGCCTGGCTGAATTCAGTTCACTCATCGTAATCACTCCAACCTGATGCTGTTTTAAAGGAATAAAATTTCTTTTGTGACAGGTAGTTATTTATTTTTCTTCTTTATTGTTTGCATAACTTGATCTTACCGTCAACACCCAAAACAACTGTTTATTTTAACAACTTCAGATACTTCAACTTCTCCTGAATCTTCCCTTCAAGCCCACGATCTGTGGGGTGATAATATTGTTTTTGAACACCTTCAGGTAAATATTGCTGTTTAACATAGGCATTGGGATAATCATGTGGGTACTGATATTTTGCTGATGTTTTCTCACCGGCAGGTTTCACATTCCGTAAATGCAATGGTACCGACACATTTGCATAATTCTTTAAATCCTTAAACACTGCCTTATATGCCATATAAGAAGCATTACTCTTTGGCGCGCAAGCAAGATAAATTGCTGCTTGTATCAAAGGAAGCCTTCCTTCTGGCAAACCTAATCGCTCATACGACTGCCAGGCATCAAGTGCTATAGAAAGCGCACGCGGATCGGCATTGCCAATATCTTCTGAAGCAATACAGAGCATGCGTCTGGCAATCACTAAGGGATCTGCCCCGCTTTCAATCATATTTGCAAGCCAGAAAATAGCGGCATCAGGGTCTGAGCCACGCACGGATTTATGAAAGGCCGATAGCTGATCATAGAAATAATCTCCTTTTCTATCCATATAATGCGCTTTTTCACCCAGCACCGCTTGTAAAACACGCGCATTCAGGTAATAACCATCTGCTGATTTATCACACACAAAAATCATTGATTCAAGTAGATTTAAAGCCTTACGACAATCGCCTGCTGAAAAGTGGTAAATTTTTTCTAGCACTTCATCGCTTATCGTAATACGGTCCTGGCTTAGGATGCTGTCTTTTTGAATTGCATTATTGATTAACACTGCCATATCTTCATATTGCAATGGCTTAAGCCTTAATACCGTAAGGCGTGATAACAGTGCATTATTAATGGCAAAAAATGGATTTTCCGTTGTTGCCCCAATTAAAACCAGTGTGCCATTTTCAACATGTGGTAATAAAGCATCCTGCTGTGTTTTATTAAACCTGTGTATCTCATCTAAAAATAAGATCGTTCCTTTTTGTGTTTCACCATTATATGCTTTGGCATTTGTAACTGCCATTTTGATCTCCTTTGTACCTGCAGTTACGGCAGAAAGGCTGATAAATTGATAATCCAGTGCTTTGGCAATCAAATTGGCCAAGGTCGTTTTGCCAACACCTGGATCCCCATATAACACCATGGAAACCACCTGATGGTGTGCGATCATTCTTGATAGAATTTTATCATCGCCAACTAAATGCTTTTGGCCAATATATTCAGATAAGTTTTGTGGGCGGACACGATAAGCTAAAGGTGCAAGGCTCATTATCTACTGCCGGTATTTACTAACAAGCTCATACAACATACCCTCTCTTAATGCGCCATCAGATTTCAAAAGTTTTTTTACTCTTAATGCGTCCATGAGCGCATACAACACACAAAAACCACCGGCTAAAATATCTTCTCTATCTGAGCGAAGTCCATTAAAATGAACATTGGCCACAACTTTTTTACTTAAAAGTGCCCCAGCAAGTGTTTCCATTACATCTTTTGTAATACTGCCATCTGACCAGTTGTTTGCTAATGCTATATCTGAAATACTTCTAATGGTGCCTGATGAACCAAGTGCCATCTCCCATCCTTTTTGTATGTACTCACTTGCCACAGGTTTTACCAATGATCTTGCATATTCAATCGCATTAACCATATTAGACAGGCTTAATAAGCCATCATTAAAAAATTGATTTTGTAGACTAACACAGCCCATTTCTAAGCTAACAAGTGCTTTTAAATTCTTACTTTTTCCGATGACAAGCTCCGTAGACCCCCCACCAATATCAATAATTAATGCTTGTTTTTTATGTACTTTATCAACACCGGTAGCACCAACATATACCAATCTTGCTTCTTCTTCCCCTGATACCACTTCAATATCCGCATTTAATATCTCACGTGCTTTTTTCAGAAAATCACCAATTTTATCCTTTGCCTTACGTAAGGTATAAGTCCCAACAACTTTTGTTTCATCAACTTCATAATGGGCAATTGATAATGCAAAGTTTTTTAGGCATTCCAAGGCACGCTTTTGTGCTTGCGCTGTCAAATCAGCCTCTTTTGTAAGGCCTTGTCTTAGCTGCACCTTACTTTTGCCACGATAAAGCTCTTTAATAGCGCCATTTGCTGAAATCTCAGAAATCAGCATATGAAAGCTATTTGAGCCCAAATCGATCGTCGCAATTTTTTTTGTTTGCATAGTATTCCCTGGTTAACTAAATCGATTTCATCATATCATATCTGTAAAAAAGGGGAATATGAAAAATCACCTATAACACTTGTAAATCATTTCTCAGTGTTTATTGGCAAAGCAGTTGAGAAACCTTTGGCTAGTTTCGGAAGTCATACCGCTCCCGTAGAACGGCAGGCTTGGCGGTTTTTAGCAGCCCCAAGGGCTGCCAGATTAAACGTTATTCCAAGAATTAAAACTTACCAGGTTTTTCTGAACCTCGCCCGTCAATTTGCTCTTGGTTCCTGATGTACTCACGTATCTGAACCTCTTCAAAGCCTACTGTCGAAACAGCATAGCCTCTTGCCCAAAATCTCTCACCATTGAAATTACGCTGCCTTCCTCCAAATTGACGCGCAACTGCAATAGCACTTTTACCCTTGATATACCCAATCACTTCCGCAACTGAGTATTTTGGTGGTATTTTTATTAGCATGTGCACATGGTCTTGAACCATATGCCCCTCCAATATTTTACTGCCTCTTTGATTCGACAACTCATGGAATAGCGGACCAAGGTAATTGCGAATCTTGCCGTAAAGCACTTTCTTTCTGTATTTTGGCACAAATACCACATGATATTTGCAGTCCCATCTCGAATGGCTTAGACTTTCATAAGCTGATGCTGTCATAATTGTACTTCTCCTGTGTGACCGCCAAGCCCACAGGTTATTATGACAGCATCCTATACTAAATCTAAAGGCCAAGCCTTAAAAGTCTCACTGGTCAAACCAGTGGCTTACCTATCAGAGAGTTACTGGCATATTGCTAACATTACCCTTGCAAGCCCATGTTAACAATAATTTATAAAAATCTTAATATTTTGTTAATAAATCTTTTTTAGACTTCCCGCTACTCATTAACAACCGTACAATACTAAACTATTTAAGGAAAGACATGATACTTAAAAAAGCTTCAATTATGATAGCCTCAGTTATAATAGCAACCTCTTTAACAGCGACTGCATATGCAAGTCCTACCTCTCCTAAACCTGTTCATATTGCCGGCAGTGCGCCTTATGGAGCGAAAATAGAAATCATAAATCCCAAAACTCACCAGCTTTTAAATACGTCAAATATACAGAGCAACCAAGGTAATCAGTTTTATTTTGACACAACAGAAAACAAACTTGCCAACGCCAACACATTAACCGTTAAGATCATTTATAATAATCATGTTTCACAGCAACAAGTGCACTTTGCCCTAGGGCAACAATTTATTTATATTCCAGGAAAATTAAAATACAAATCCCAAACACTAAACAACGCAAACTGGAGTAGCATAATTCCAACAACCTTGCTCGCATTTTCTGCGATGAAGGCAGGCGACCCCATGGCTATCGCTGGAACTTTGGGCATGCTAATAAATGCTCTGACTCAAGGCCAAACACCAAACAATACTAACATCCAAAAAGCACTTCAAAAAATCTCAACAGAATTATCAGACATTGACACCAATATTAAGAGCTTGTTGAGTGAAGACGTCGATACAAAAGAAACCGCGTTAAATTCCTCATTGGGGACCATTACACATCTATTACAAGCGCTAAATGGCATACAGGAAAATAATACATCTATCGAAAGGGTTAAAAACCAAGCTGGTGATGACATCAGTAAAATGTTAATGCAACAGCGCTGTGAGGATAACAATTATTATGTACCTGGGTTTTGCCCTGAAAACACTGGTAAGCCAGAGGAAAGTACTTGGGATTATAGCAGAAACAGCTTTACAGACATGCTAATGAGGAATGTTTCTGCTGGTAGCGCTTCGAAGACTTATCAGGCACAACATATTGTTGATGAATATAACAACCTGGTGAATAGTCTTGATGCATCCATCACCGATATTAGTCTTGAAAGTGCCATTAAAGAAAATAAAGCATTGACTGAAATTTATGATGAGACCATTGCAGGACTAAAAAGCCTTTATATTGAAGAGGCGTATCTGCTAATGGAAGGAGTATCTCCTCAAGATGTCGTGGCAAATACCTCTGATATTCCTGGCACATTGACACAACTCAAAAACCTATTTAACAAAAAATTAGATGCAGTATGGCAAAAATATAGCAATTATTATGATCAGAAAAATAAAAATCATTTCGCCTATTATATTTTCTTCAGAGATCCAGATCACATCCTAAGCAAAAAACATCCTAAAGGACGGCTTGATATTATAGAATATGGTTCAAACAATAAGGTCCTAAAACACGATCACATCGAGATAAACTCTTCACTGTTTAAAGATGGACTTTATGTTTATGAAGTGCCACAGGTTTCAAGTAACGATAAAAAATATATTCTTCTTAGCATGCAATATCAGGTTAGGACTTGTGATGCGCGCGGTGAGTGTTATTATGAGTGGCATAATGTTGGGAATTCCAAACTTAGAATTTTTAAGAACAAAGTATACTATAATGCCAAATTTATCCTTAACTCTTCTGGTCATTACTCTTTAAGAAGTGATGAACCATCGATGCCAAAGCGTTATAAATACGTGCCTATTGAGAAGAAAGCATCGAGTATTAGCGAGGAAGATTTAAAGCAATAAGGAATGCCGCCTAGATATTATAATGCTTCGTCGTACTGGGGTAGCCATACAACGGATCTTCTATTCTTGATAATGCCAAATCATATACCGATGCGGTTAACAGACGTCCCTTATTTAATGCATAGGCGTTCTCAACGCTGGTATCAATCGTATCTTCGATATCCTTAAAAATAAGTTCCTTGCTAGCTTGGCCCTTTTCTGCTGTCATAAGCTTATAGAAAGTTCTCGCCATCCCCATATTCGCCAGTACATCTGGAATAACGGCAATCTTACTATCAATATATTGCGAACAAAGCCCATAGCAGTATTCTGTCTCAATAAATGGATGATTTGCCCCACAACAGATAAGCTCAAGTCCTTGTTCAATCAAAGCATCTATCATCGCTTTTGAAACAATGTTGGATCCTGCTGCTGGCACAAAAACATCAACAGGGGTATTAACAAGCTTATGCTGAAATTCATCATGTGATAAGTTATTTGAAACGACGTTAAGCACACGTCTTGCTGCAAGTACTTGTGATATTTCTTGCTGGTCAAATCCACTTTGGCGTATGACACCTGCATCACGATCACTCATTGCCACAATCACGCCACCGGCACGTTGCAGGTAATATGCTGCTGCAGCCCCAACATTACCAACTCCTTGTAAAAAAATTCGCTTGCCTTCAACTGTCTGGCCTTTTTGTGCATAAAAGCCTGTCACCGCACGCGCTACACCAAATCCTGTGACCAGTTCTGCTAATTTAACGATTTGATCACCAACAACAACATCGGCATCTAAAAGCCTCATATTTTCATAGGCTTGCTGGCTAAGCTTATCATTACCCTTTGTTATGGCGTGAATAATGCCTTGTTGAGAGTTATTCACGCCCATACGTTGAAGCAGTGCATTAATTTGATGAATATCCGTATTCAAATCGCTTCCTGTGCCATAATACTCTTTCAAAACAGGGGTAATTGCCTTATACCAGCGCGATAATATTGCATATTTCTCAGGATGAGCTGGGTCTAATTTGACACCGGTTTTTGCCCCGCCTATTGCCGGACCTGACAATGCAAACTTAATCTCCATTATTTTTGCCAATGCAGTGACTTCCTGCAATGTGATATTTTCATGGACACGTGTACCACCTCCAGCAGCGCCTCCTCTTAGAGAGTTAATCACCAAAAAACCACGCGCAGAAGACTTATTGTCTTTCCACTGAAAAATAATCTCTGGCTCTTGCGCTGAGAATTCCTTTAACCTATCAACAATATTATTTTGAAAACCTGTTAAATCCATTTTAATTCCTTGTTATTTTTTGTTACCTATTTAAATAGTGCATCTACTTTTGCCGCACAAATAAAATCATTTTCTGTTAAGCCATCCACTGCATGTGTGCTGAAATTCACGACACAGCGATTATAACCTACCTCCATATCTGGGTGGTGGCCTTCTTGATTTGCAATCCATGCCACGGCATTCACAAATGCCATGGTTTTATAGAATCCCTTAAATTCAAAAACCCGCGTGATTCTTTTATGATCATGACTTATTTTCCAGTCAGGCACCTTTTGAAGGTAGGGCTTGGCTTCTTCAAGATTAAATGGCTTAAAATCACCATATTCACAAACCTGGCATTTTTTATCGACTAACTCAGTCATTCATATTACTCCTGTATTAATTTTCTGTTTGCTCAGCTGGCATAAACTTGGGGGTATATTCTGGTAATTGGCTTGCTAACATGATTTGATCAATAAACTTGTCATTTACTGCTTTATAAAGCATATCAAAGCTGTCAATCACATAGTAAACAGGCTGATAGATATCGATACGATAAGGTGTGCGAAGAATATCAATCACGTCAAATTTAACACGTTCAGGTTTATCGCTTTCCAAAGCATAAACCGTCTCACCAATCGATGACAATAGCCCACCACCATAACACTTTAAACCATTTTTTGTTTGAATAAGGCCAAACTCAACGGTAAACCAGTAAAACCTCGCCAAAAGCTTTTGTATTTTTGGGCTTTGCCCCACACCAAGCTGTCCATAATGTTGCATAAAATCCGCATAAAGCGGATGCGTTAACAGTGGGCAGTGGCCAAACAATTCATGGAAAATATCAGGCTCCTGCAAATACGCTAATTCATCCTGGCGGCGAATAAAAGTTGCACAAGGAAACTTTCTTTCTGCAAGCAATGAGAAAAAGCGATCAAAACCAATCAGCGCTGGAACTGGCGCAACTTCCCATCCGGTTTGCTTTCTTAGTCTGTCATTAAGATTTGGAATCTGAGGAATCTCATGTTTTGGAAACTTCAAAATTTCCAACCCATCCAAGTATTCTTGGCAGGCTCGATCCTGCACAATTTTCATCTGCCTTTCCATTAATAAAGACCAGGTTTCATGCTCAACTTGCGTATAATTCACAAAGCCATTTTCATCCGGCTTTTTTGAAACATATTGGCTTTCCTTTTTCATCACACACCTTTTTTAATCATTTATAAACGCTTATTGCGCACAAGCACGATCAATAATATCCAAATGCTTTTGTGTTTGCTGGTTATCATTGCACACAATCTGTCCTTGGACTTTGCCAAAACCTATGCGATAGTTTTTATTTTGGCAAAACCCAGAAATCGTGACCAAATCACCATCTTCTAAAAAGACACGCTTACTGCCATCACTTAGTGTAATCGGCGATTTCCCGCCTTCGGTTAACTCAAGCAAACTGCCAAAACTGTCTTTGGTAGCCCCGCTAATTGTCCCTGAAGCAAGCAGGTCTCCTGATGCCATCGGACAGCCATTCACACTATGATGTGCTAATTGCTGCATCATATCCCAATACATATGTTTAAAATTGGTTGTTGAGATGACTTGGTCTTTAGCCATTTTTGGTGATTGAATCGTTAATTCAAGCTGGATATCCACCCCCCAATCCTCCTTTCGTGCCAGATATGGCAGGACTTCTGTTTCTTGCTTTGGTGATGCCACTCGAAAAGGCTCAAGCGCATCTAACGTGACTACCCATGGCGAAATTGAGGTTGCAAAGTTCTTTGATAAAAATGGGCCTAAAGGCACATATTCCCACTTCTGAATATCCCGCGCACTCCAGTCATTCACCAAGACCATACCAAAGACATGCTCTGGTGCCTGCTCGATAGCAATTGAATGTCCATATTCTGAGGGTAAACCAATGACTGTACCCATTTCCACTTCAACATCAAGCGCTTTTGTTGCACCAAAAACAGGTGGGGCTTCTGGATCAGGCCGTGTTTGCCCAAGGGGTCGTTTTATCGCTGTTCCACTTACAACAACGCTACCAGCACGGCCATCATAAGCCACAGGCAAATGCAACCAGTTAGGTAAAAGCGGGTTATCCTTATCCCTGAACATTCGGCCAACATTGTCTGCATGCTCTTTTGAGGAATAGAAATCTGTATAGCCACCAATATGCATGGGTAAATGCATATCAACCTCTGCTTGGGCAATAATGACTTTTTTCTGTAATATATGATCATCACGTAACTTTGGATTATCCTTACGCAATAACTCACTGATTTGATCGCGTAATTGGCGAACTTTATATCTACCTTGCGCCATTAAAGAGTTAAGTGTTGTTGCATATGGGTCAAAGCCCGGATAATCACGCTTTGAAATCAAATTATGATCAAAACAAGCACGTAAATCCAATATATAATCACCGATTGCAACGCCAATGTGTCTTTGCGCACTGCCTTTTCGCGAAAAAATGCCAAAAGGTAAATTTTGAATGGGAAAGTCGCTATTGCGATCAACAGTAATAAAAGACTGTAATTGGGGATTATTTGCCTTAATCATTTTATCTCTCTTTTTATCTTAGTTAACTATTTAATATTTCTGTATTAAAATTTGCTTTTAAGCCTTGCCAGCAATTTAAATACTCTTTTTGCCTTAATACTGAATTCAGCGCAAAATCAGTTACCTGCCAGCTAGAATTTGATTCAAACATAAATGCCATATTACCTTTATAACGATCAGGTTTTAGCTCACTTATACTCGCTTTTTCAAATGATTCCTGATCCGGTCCATGTGCAGACATTGTATTATGCAGACTTGCCCCACCAGGTGAAAAACCTTCATGTTTTGCATCATATTGACCAAAGATCAACCCCATAAACTCGCTCATGACATTTCGATGATAATAAGGGGGTCGAAAAGTATCTTCGGCAACAACCCAACGCGGTGGGAAAATCACAAAATCCAAATCAGCAACACTAGGCCTTGTTGAAGGTGCCGATAGAACAGTGAAAATACTTGGATCCGAGTGATCCTTTAATACGGCATTAACCGGCGTAAATAAGCGTAAATCATATTTATACGGATATAAATTGCCATGCCATGCAACCACATCCAAAGGGGAATAGTTAATTGGCATCTGCCAAAGCTGGCCTTGAAACTTGGTATAGAGTGTGAACTGACCAGATTTATCTTCAAAATAAGCGCTTGGCGCTAAAAAATGACGCTCCTCTGCTAAGCCATTAGCACCTATGGGGCCTCTTTCTGGTAAATAAAAGTCCGAAGATTGAACTTCACAAATATACCCTCGTGCAGTTTCATCTAACAAAATCACCTGATAGCGAATACCACGAGGAATCACCACAATCTCACCAGGCTTTGCATCAATAACACCACTTTCTGTTTTAAAGCGTAAACCGCCTTGCTCTAAAACAAACAGCCACTGCCCATCAGCATTATAAAAATAGCTGTTCGTCATTGATTGATTTGCTGCATATAAATGAATGGCGGCTACATCGTTATACGCCATCGTGGTTAAGCTTGAAATCACATCTGTTGGGGCATCAGGAATAACCCGTGGGTGCCAGCGCATTTGTATTGGTGGTGTATAAACCTTATCTGTGTGATGTTTATCACGAATAAGATGGTTCTCTATTCTTACTGCTTGCCCACAATGTAAAACAGATGGGCGAATTCGATATTGCCATACTTTAAAATTCTGTGATTTTGGCGCGGTGAATGCGCTGTTATTCACTTGCTCCACATAAAGCCCTAATGGTGCCATTTGTGGTGAGTTTCGATCTTTTGGCAAGGCACCATCAACTGCCTCGGTTTCAAAATAATTATGAAACCCTGCCTGATACGTTATATCCATAATAAAATCCTTCACTTTCACTTGTTTTTTATGCCATTGCTAACTCTACTTGCTCTGGTGAGGCTTTAAAAAAGGCCTCTTGCAGCAATGCGTGCTGATAGATTCGATTCATAATTGGAAAAGGATCCATATCAACATCAAAACGCTTAGCATTATAGATTTGTGGTATTAAACACACATCGGCCAGGCTCACCTTATCGCCAAAACAAAAAAGCCCTGCAGATTGCCTTAACTGTTGCTCTATAACTGTAAAACCTTCAATAATCCAGTGCTGATACCATGTGGTTTTTTCATCTGTATCAACCTTAAACATATCGGTTAAGTAATTTAACACCGCTAAATTATTTAATGGATGAATATCACAGCAAATCAACTGCGCCATTGATTTCACCTGAGACTTACACTTAACATCTTTTGGATAGATACTTGGTGCAGGATAACAATCCTCAAGATAATCGATAATCGCCAGGGATTGTGTAACAATAAAATCACCATCTTGTAAGGCTGGAACGCGTTTTTGTGGATTAATCACCTGGTACTTTGGCGAAAATTGCTGCCCACCATCTTTCACAAGATGTATCGGCACAGTTTGATACGTGATATTTTTTAAATTTAAGACGATTCGCACGCGATATGAAGCTGAAGAGCGAAAATAGTCATATAAAATCATCATCTTCCCTTACAAACTAGAGTACACCACGTTCAATCTGATCCTGCTCAATTGAATCAAACAGCGCCTGGAAATTGCCTTCTCCAAAGCCATCATCACCTTTTCGCTGTATAATTTCAAAAAACACAGGCCCCATCACCGTGTCGGTGAAAATTTGCAGTAAATACCCTCCATCTTCTGTCGGCGCACCATCGATAAGAATATTATTTTTATGCAAACGATCAACAGGTTCTTTGTTATAAGGTAGGCGTTCATGAATTTTCCGGTAATAGGTATCAGGCGTTTTCATAAACTTCACACCGGCATCACGTAAACTCTCAACGGTTTCATAAATATCTTTACTCTCAAGCGCAATATGCTGTATCCCTTCGCCATTATAGGCTTTTAAAAACTCTTCAATTTGTGATTTATCATCCGCTGACTCATTGATGGGGATTTTGATATTTAAACAAGGGCTTGTCATCGCTCTACTATATAATCCAGTCAATTTTCCTTCAATATCAAAATAACGGATTTGACGGAAGTTAAATAAATCTTCATAAAATTTCGCCCATTTATCCATATGGCCACGATAAACATTATGTGTTAAGTGATCAATATACAAAAGTCCTGATTCAGATTGCTTCATTTTTTCTTGCCAATCAGGCATTAAATTAAACAGATCGCTGTCAATAATACTGTCATATTCAGTTAAATAGAGTTTTGTATCAGAGATACCACATAAAACCGGCATCCTATCATCATGCCAGTCATCAGCAAAACTTTCTTTTTGGGTGCCACCTTGATCTAAACAATGCCTAAATGCCTTTTGCGCATCATCAACAGCAAAACCCATGCCACATGCGCCTGCTTGGTGCTGTGCAATAAAGTCTTTAGCAAAACCTTCTGTGCTTTTGTTAATTAAAAAGCTAATCTTATTTTGCTGCCATAGCTCAATATCCTTTGTTTTATGCTGGCCAATATGCACAAAACCCAACTTTAGAAATAATGCACCTAATCCTTTTGGGTCATTACTCACAAACTCTAAAAAGCTAAACCCACGTGTTCCGGCAGGGTTTTTATGATTGATTACACTCATTTCATCTACTCCTTTATCTTCTATAACATGTACCTAAACGCATACAATATTAAATTTACAATACTATACTTATCACGCATTCAGGTGGCATTTATTTAATATTCAATCCATTTTCAACTGCAATTTAGTTGCAATTTTAAAAGTTAACTACAGAAACTATCACAGAAGCAAATATTTTTCATTATGAATACAGCGACATAAGGTAAGATTTTTTCAAAAGGCAAAATGTACACAACTGTATTTGATTTTTCTAATTTTTCATGGCATAACAACACTCATGTGATGTACGGACACGAAACTATCATGCAAACAATCGATAAAGACATACAATCTTACCTTCACCAAGAAAAACAAATACTTCTTGATAACATCTTGTCAAGCAAGCTTCCTGCAATTGGGAAATGGGTGTTTATCTGTCAGAAGATTTTAACCCCAAAGATTCCATTTTTTATTCACAAAAAGCTTTATGAAACGTGTTATCATAACCAGGTGCATCGCCCTATCTGGCAGCCAAAAGCGGATTGCTTGCAAACAACTTACCTTGGACGCTTAATGTCTGAATTTGGCTTTTACAGTGTTAAAGACTTCCACCAATTTAGCTGCAAGCATCGTGAGCAATTCTGGCAAAAAGCTATTGAGGACTTAGGTTTGCCCTTTTTAAACCCCGAAACAAAGGTCTTATCTTTTTCTGATCATGAAAACACACCAAGATGGCTTCCTTCAGCCACTTTTAATATTGCACAATGCGCGCTACTAGCAGCTAAAGAGAAAACGGCTATTATTTTCTCTGATGAAAGACAGAAAATTGCTACATGGTCCTATCAAGAACTTGACAGACTTAGTAACAAAATTGCAAATATTTTAAAACAGCAAAAAATAAAGCCTGGTACACGAATTGCTATTATCATGCCAATGCATGCCTATGCAGTTGCCATTTACCTTGGTATTATCAAAGCAGGATGTACGGTTGTTTCAATTGCCGACAGCTTCGCAGAAAACGAGATTAAAAAAAGGCTTAAAATTTCGAATACGCAACTTGTATTCACACAAGATGCCATCCACCGAGGTGAAAAAACGCTACCTTTATGCAAGAAAATTCTAGCCACAGGTTTTGAACATATTATCTGTCTATTCACGACAAAAACCAATCTAATCGAGCATAATGCTTTAAACCTTGAAAAACTGCTATCAACGGCAAATGATGTGTTTAGCCCTGTGGCTCAACCTTCTAATGCAATTATTAATATTTTATTCTCATCTGGGACAACGGGTGATCCCAAAGCTATCCCCTGGAATCAAACCACCGCACTTAAAGCAGCAAGTGATGCAAAAATTTATATGGACACAAATGAAAAGGATATCTGGGCATGGCCAAGTAATCTTGGTTGGATGATGGGGCCATGGCTTGTGTTTGCTGCACTTTTAAACAAGGCAACCATCGCACTTTTTGATGGCATGCCAACAAGCCAGGGATTTATTAAATTCATCGCACAAAGCAAAACAAATAAACTTGGTGTTGTGCCAACACTGGTTAAATCCTGGAAAAATAATCATCTTATTGACAATATTAACTGGCAGCATATTGATCTTTTTGCCAGCACAGGCGAGGCTTCTAACCCACAAGATATGCTGTGGCTTTCATCACAAGCCGGATATAAGCCTGTTATTGAATATTGTGGTGGTACAGAAATTGGTGGTGCTTATATTAGCACAACTTTACTGCAAGATAACGTCCCCAGCACATTTTCAACAATCTGTTTTGGTATTGATGCTGTCCTTCTGGCTCAAGATGGCCATGTTATTGAAAGCACACCTGCTACAGGTGAGATTGCTTTGATTCCTCCAGCATTGGGTTTAAGTCAGAGTCTGCTTAATGCAGATCATCATAAAGTTTATTATGAAGGGATGCCAACTTATAAAGGTCAAAGGCTTCGCCGCCATGGTGATCAAATCCATCGCTTAGAAAACGGCTATTATCTTTCATTAGGGCGGATTGATGACACCATGAATTTAGGTGGGATCAAAGTCAGCTCAGCTGAAATCGAGCGCGTTGTAAACAATATAAAAGCCGTTGATGAGTCTGCAGCTATTGCCCATGAAGAAGAAACAGGTATAAGCCAATTAGTTCTTTTTATCGTACTGCAAGAAAAAATACCAGATATTGATAAACTGCAAGCTGATATCCAACAAGCAATTAAAACCAAGCTTAATCCACTATTTAAAATCAATCAGTTGATCATCGTCGATAAGCTGCCTAAAACAGCATCAAATAAAATAGTACGACGTGAGCTAAAAAAGCACTTACAGCAAAAAGAAAGTCAATTGCAATAGATTTTAATAACCTACTTCATAAACCTCACCTGTTGCCATCCCTGCGATAGATTTTAAATAGGCATTGGCAACCTTATCAACATCAACAGGCTCAAAACCTGGGAAAAAAGCACCATAACGCGCTAATGCTTCGGTCACAACTGTCGGACTTACCACGTTAACACGGGCTTTATTGCGCAATGCAAGACTTGCTACTTTCACATACCCTTCAAGTCCAGCATTAGCCACCGAAGCTACAGTAGACATTGGAACAGGTTCTTTGTTTAAAATGCCACTTGTCAATGTGAATGATCCATTATCACTAATGTACTTTTGTCCTTCTTGAACCAGATGTATTTGTCCTAATAGTTTATTGCTCACCCCTGCCAGCCAATCATCGTAAGTAAGCGAGTCGATTTGCTTGAAAGGCGTTTTTCCTGTTGCCGCCACTAACGCATCAAAGCTGCCCACTTTCTCATACATTTGACGAATTGATTTAACATCTTCAATATCAACAGATATGCCACTACTTCGAGAAACCGGCACGACATCAAACCCATGCTGCTGCAATTTTTTCACAATCGCTTCACCAATCACACCTGTAGCCCCAACCACAATTACTTTTTTCATCGTTTGCCTCAAATTATTTGCCATAAAGTAATACTGTATTATTAAATCACATTGATATCAATAAGATAAAAGCAAAAAGCTGTAAAATGATTTATCGGCAGTATATACTGCATAAAAAAATAAATGACACTTGTTATGCTATATCATCAGGATACCATTGCAGCAATTGCCACCGCTTCTGGGCGTGGTGGTGTTGGAATTGTGCGTATTTCAGGTAAAGGTGCCTACACCATTGGACAGAAAATCACTCACAGCAAATTAAAACCACGATTTGCGCATTTTTTACCTTTTTTTGATCAAAAAAATGAGATATTAGATCAAGGGATTGCACTGTATTTTAAGGCACCACACTCATACACTGGCGAGGATATTATTGAATTGCAGGCACATGGCGGCCCTGTTATTTTAAATATGATATTACAGAGCGTTATCGATCATGGCGCACGTATGGCAAACCCTGGAGAGTTTACCCAACGTGCTTATTTAAATGATAAAATCGACCTTGCTCAGGCTGAGTCAATTGCAGATCTTATCGATGCTTCATCACAGCAGGCTGCAAAATGCGCGACTCGCTCATTGCAAGGGCAGTTTTCAAATAAAATAGACCAGTTAGTTGCGCAACTAATTCAACTGCGTGTTCATGTAGAAGCGGCAATTGACTTCCCTGAAGAAGAGATTGATTTTTTAGCAGATAACGCCATTAAAACCAAGCTTCAAAGTGTGACAGAAAGCCTGAATCTGACACTACAGGCTTCACAACAAGGTGCGCTTTTGCGTGAAGGCGTTGAAATCGTTATTGCTGGGAAACCCAATGCCGGTAAATCAAGCCTGCTTAATGCACTTGCCGGAAAGGAAAGCGCAATTGTCACTGATATTGAAGGGACAACAAGAGATACGCTGCGTGAATATATTCAATTAAATGGTATCCCTGTGCATATCATTGATACTGCTGGTTTAAGGGAAAGTAAGGATATTATTGAAACCGAAGGGGTTAAACGTGCATTACAGGCAATCCAAAAGGCTGATCATATTTTATTGGTTGCAGATATCAAAGACACCAAAGATCAAGATATTATGCAGTTAGCACCAAAATTTTTCAAAGACATTCCACCTCATATCCCCATTACCTATATCTATAATAAAATTGATTTAGATCCACAAAACACCCATCAAAACCATGATAATCATCTGTATATTTCAGCCAAAAAAGATATCGGGATTAATCAGCTACGTAATCATTTACTCAAAGCCATTGGATATCAACAAACCAGTGAGAGTTTATTTACCGCAAGAAAGCGACATATCAATGCACTAAAAACAGCACAGGCACACTTAGACACAGCACACCAGCATTTGGAAAATAAAACAGGGGAGTTGCTTGCAGAAGAGCTTAATCTTGCGCAAAAATCATTATCATCAATTACTGGCGCCTTTAGCGCTGATGATTTGTTAGGTGAGATTTTCAGCAGCTTTTGTATTGGTAAATAATTAAATATTAATGGAAACGCCTAAATCACCAAAAACGATAAATAACAGCTTATAAATAATAAAGCTGAATATCATGCAGCATGGCAAGGTTAAAAGCCATGCAATCACCATTGATTTGACCACACGCCAGTTAACACCACCACTTTCTGGATAACCTGCGCCCATAATTGCACCTGAAGCAGCCTGGGTTGTACTAACTGGTAAACCAATATGTGAGGCACAAAGAATTAAAAGCCCTGAACTCATCTCAGCAGAAAAGCTATTAGCAGGGCCAAGCTTTGCAACACGTGTTGTTAAGGTTTTAATGATACGCATCCCACCTGTTAGGGTTCCTAATGCCATTGTCAAAGCACAAAGTGCAATCACCCAGACAGGAATGTGTGAAACCGTGCCTACCACACCAAAACTAAAAAGTGCAAGTGTGATAATTGACATCGTTTTTTGTGCATCATTTGAACCATGGCTTAATGCCAATAAGCTACTTGAAATCACCTGCATTTCTCGTATTGCCATATTCGATTTGCGCGGATTTTTAAAGCGGCTTAACAGACGAAATAAAATCACCACAAAAATAAGTGCTAAGAAAAATGCCATAATGGGCGATAACACCATCGGCACAATAATTTTTACAATTAAGGTACTGTAATGGACACTTTGAAAGTTACCAACCGCAATCGCCGCACCAACAAGTGAACCAATCAGTGCATGTGATGAGCTTGAGGGAATACCTAAAAACCAGGTTAAAAGATTCCAGCCAATCGCTGATATCAATGCAGCAATTAATACTAAATGTGTAATTACATTGGCATCAACCAGGCCCTTACTAATTGTAGTAGCAACGGCCGTACCAACAAAAGCGCCAACAAAGTTAAAAATTGCCGCTAAGGTGATAGCTTGATAAGGTGATAAAGACTTTGAAGCAATGGGGGTTGCAACAACGTTAGCAACATCATGAAATCCATTAATAAACTCAAAGAATAAGGCAATAACAATAATGCTAACCAAAACAATCAGCATACTAGATTTCCTTTACATAAATACGCATGACTGAGTCACATAGTGTCGCACTTGTATCCACGGCAGATTCAATTGCCTTATACACTTCTTTTAACTTAATCACGGTCAATGTATCATACTGTGCTTCTTTAATCTTCTCTAGCGCATGCCCTAAATCTTCGACAACATTTTCATCAAGCTCAGAAGCTTTCTGGCTCTCAAGCTTGATTTTCTTCTCATCCTTATCTTTAAATGCAATCATTAAATGGTAAAGCGACTTTGTGATCTGCTGCAAGGTATCAACACTTCTAAGCAGGCAATCATCCATTTCAACGCCAATAGCATATAATTGCAGCTTTTTATTAATCTTAATAATGCGCTTAGTAAGCTTTAATAAAATACCTGAAAGATGGAAGATATCACCGCGATCAATTGGTGTAATAAATTGCTCGTTTAGCTGTACAATTATTTCTTTGTTAATATCAACAGCCTTTTGGCGCTGCATACGTAGTTGAGATACAAGTTCATCACTGTCGTGCGTGTTTTTAGCATTAATAATATCTGCCAATAGATTCGAAGTCTGATGCACGTTCTCAGCGGCCTTAACAAACAGCTCAAAAAAAACTTCGCCTCTATTTGGAATTAAGGCTTTGATGATTTTTCGCAACATAGCGTTTTTATACTCAGTGTTTGTAATAAACAATTTTAATTAGGCATAATAATCGGATCTTGACAAAAAACAACTATAAATTAGGGAAAAATTGAATATTAACCTGCAAAAGCAAACTCTGGTTGTATTTGCTTAAAAAACAAAAATAGTGTAAATTTCACCAACCATCACACCTTAATTACAGCTTTTATATTACCAATATGAAACTTGGACGCTTTTTCTTTGGGGATCCGATCCCTAAAGCACACGCAGAAGAACAAACACTTTCAAAAAAACATGCCTTGGCTGTTTTTTCTTCTGATGCCTTATCTTCTGTTGCCTATGCAACAGGTGAAATATTAAATGTGTTAGTCTTAGCAGGTGCTGCGGCATTAACCATGTCAATGCACATTTCAATCTTTATTGCTATTTTGATTGTTGTTGTTGGGATTTCTTATAAACAAGCCATCGACGCCTACCCTGAAGGCGGTGGTGCGTATGTTGTTGCGCGCGAGAATCTTGGGACTTTTATGGGGCTTTTAGCCGCAGGCGCATTAATGCTTGATTATATTTTGACCGTCGCTGTGAGTGTTTCTGCAGGAATCTTAGCGATCACCTCAGCACTACCCATGCTTTCTGGGCACGCTGTTTTCCTGGCTATTACAGCAATCCTTTTAATCATGTGGATGAACTTGCGAGGAACAAAAGAATCTGCCAGTGCTTTTATGTGGCCAACCTACGCCTTTGTCATCGTTATATTAAGCATGGTAGGCATCGGTATTTATCATTATCTAAATGGCTCACTTGATGCTGTTGATTACAGCCATGCTAATACTTTAATGCAACCTGTTACAGGTGTTTTAACCCTAACCTTAATTTTACGTGCATTCTCATCTGGATGCTCTGCAATGACAGGGATTGAAGCTGTTGCCAATGGTGTTCGTGCATTTAAAAAACCACGTGCGAAAAATGCCGCAACAACATTGATTATTCTTGTTATCCTTTTGATTTCAATGTTCTTAGGCATCTCATTTCTTGCAGAAAAACTGCAGCTGCAACCCTTAACAGATCAAAGTCTATTGTCACAAATTGGACACAATATTTTTGGCAATGGCTTTTTGTATTATTTATTACAAGCAGTCACCTGCTTGATTCTATTACTTGCAGCGAATACTTCATTTGCAGGCTTTCCACTGTTAGCTTCAATGATAAGCCAGGATGGTTTTCTGCCAAGACAATTACAAAACCTTGGTGATCGTCTTGCTTTTGGTAATGGGATTATTGCATTAGCCATTTTTGCCTGTTTGCTTATTGTTATTTTTGACGCTAACACATCTGCACTGATTCCCTTATATTCTCTGGGTGTTTTTCTTGCTTTTACCTTATGTCAGGCTGGTCTTGTCCGCGTGTGGTATCAACAGCGACGTAATATTAGAACATGGTGGTTAAAAGCAATAATTAACAGCTTTGGATGCCTGTGTACTTTTATTGCTGTACTCGTGGTGATTGAGTCTAAATTTTATGAAGGCGCGTGGATTATTATCGTCGCACTGCCGATTCTTATTCTCACCTTTTACCGTATTCAAAAGCATTACTCGCTGGCTGATCAAGAATTATCTTTGAGTGCGGATATGGGGCTTATGGAGGCATCGTTACAGCAACACACGGCTGCCAAGGTTATCGTGCCTATTTCCAAGCTTCATAAAGGCACAATTGCTGCCCTTGACTTCGCACGCAAGATCTCACCCGATGTAACTCCTGTTGTTGTCAACGTTAATCCAGAAAAAACAAAACGCCTGCAAAAAGCATGGGCCGATCTTAACTTTCCTGAGGAGCTTGTGACCTTGGAGTCACAATACCAATCTCTAACAAGGCCCTTAATCAAGTTTATTCGCCGAAAAGACTTAAAGGAACCTGAACGTGGACTTTGTGTACTTGTTCTGCCTAAAGCTGAGACTACCAGATTCTGGCATACACTCTTACATAATCAAAAAACAGCACTGCTTCGATGGGGTTTGAAAAATATCAGTAAAACGGAAACAAAAGGCCAAGCGCGTGTTATTGTTGAAGTTCCTTATCAGCTGACAGTTTAAACCCAAAAGTATAGATTATTACCAGGCATGCCATCATACCTAATAGCAGTATAAACAGTGAAAAATTAACCGGATTCACTTGAAGGCAAGCAATCACAAACGTTGATAAGGCGCCACCAATAAATGACATAAAATTAAATAATGCCGCGGCCGATCCTGAAATCTCGACAGGTGCAGTTGACATAGCACCTGAGCTTGCTGTTGGCCTGATCATCGCAACACCTAGCGTTGCAACCCACATTGGCAGCACTAAGCTCCAGATACTGGCATTTAAAACCAGATTCACTATCAAAGTTATGGCGCTTCCAGTGCTTAACAACAAGGCACCTATCAACACCAAACGGTCAATGCTAAGATATTTATTCAACTTAGGTGCTAATATAGACATCAACACAATGGCAACTGAATTGATAGAGAAAAGTGCACCATAGGCAATAACAGAATAATGAAACTGACCGACAATTATAATACTGCTTGCCGCAGCATAGGCAAATAAAGCGCCATATGAACAAGCACTGGTAATAATATAGGCACAATAAGCATTCACACGCAATAACAGTCGATAATTACCGTACAACTGCACAGGCTTAAGCGCATGATAATTCCTGCTTTTCTGAGACTCTTTAAACATAAATGTAATAATTACAAAATAACCAATGCCAAGCACTAATAAGAATATAAATGGACCTTGCCATCCCAATAAGCTTTGCAAAAAGCTTCCCCAAAAAGGTGCAATAACCGCACAAAAACCAATAATTGCCATAATCATCGAAATAATTTTGACAATTTTATCTGCAGGATAAATATCTCGTGCAATTGCCATGGCTGAGACGATTGTGCTACATGTGCCTACCGCTTGGAAAAACCGCCCCCACAAAAGCATTGCAAAACTATCTGCAAACACAATTACAACGCTTGCTACCATAAAGATCAAAAGGCCAAACAGCAAAACTGGCTTACGGCCAAAGCGATCAGACAATGGACCATAAAATAGCTGAGAGGCTCCTAAACCAACCATAAAAACGGTCATGACCAGACTGATATTATTGGTTTTAAATACATGCGCCATATCAACAAGGCTTGGCACATAAGTATCATTCGCAAATGGGGTAATAATACATACTGACAAGATCAGATAAAGCCATGGATGATGTGTTTTTGATCTGTTCATTTATTTCCCCTACGTCCTATTTGTTAGATTTAGCCTCACCTACTCTCCTAGCCATAGTGCATAAGTTAATGGCACTAAGTTAAGCCGCATTTTTGTATAAACCTCGAGCTTTTTTTAGTGGAGGATATGTCTTTGTTCTGCGTTTTCTGCACCGAGGCTCTTTGCGTCCTGTTCTGTTGGCGACCTGTTTATGGACAATGATTTTAAACAGTTGTCTGAGTATTTCTGGATCGTCTTTGCAGAGTAAATCAGTCTGTGAAAATATCC
>NZ_QLIT01000162.1 GCF_003574485.1 Facilibium subflavum | reverse complement strand
GACGGTCTTGATAGAAACAAGGCAGTAGGGATAGATAAAGTAAGTTGGCAAGAATATGGCAAGCATTTGCCTGACAAGATTGAGAGTCTGGTGATACGCCTAAAGAATAAGTCATTTAAACCACTGCCTGCAAGAAGAGTATATATTCCCAAGGGAAACGGAGAAAGCCGCCCCTTGGGCATCTCGGCAATTGAGAATAAGGTTGTAGAGACTGGCGTTATGCTGATATTGCAGAGTATATACGAGCAGGATTTTCTAGATTGCTCGTATGGTTTTAGACCGGAAAGGAATACACATCAGGCGCTCAACGATGTTGATAAGGCAATTATGACGCAACCTGTAAACCACCTGGTTGAGGCAGATATTAAAGGATTCTTTGACAACGTGTCACATGACAAGCTAATGGGGTTTGTAAGGATACGAGTAAAGGATTCTAGTCTGCTTCACCTGATAGAGCGGTTTTTAAAAGCAGGTTACGTTGATAATGGCGTATTAATTGATACGGAAAAGGGCACACCCCAAGGAAGTATCCTAAG
>NZ_QLIT01000161.1 GCF_003574485.1 Facilibium subflavum | reverse complement strand
AAAGTGTCAAAGTCGGGAGAGAATATATTCTGGCTGGACTGCAACAATCTAAAAGCAGATCCATAAAAATACACTGCATCATTGGTCAATTTAAATTCATTATTAACGCGTAAAAAAAGCTTGCGACCCAACTTTTTTTCTAATGATGCAATATTCCTGGTACACGTTGGTTTAGAAAGCTTTAACACTTCAGCAACCGTCGTAATCGATCCTGTTCGAAGTAGCAGCTCAAAAATTTTTAATTCCTGTAAAGTTATATCAATCATATTTTCCCGCCTAAGGTAATGAAACGTATTCCCTGTCTTATCAAATAAATACAAAAGAAATTTCATTATGTCAAACCACGATCAATATTATAAAACTGATTAAACCATGAGAATCCCTGATTCAAAAAGGCCTATGGGTGTATTTAATCTTTTAAAAAAATAAAACCTGTATTAGTTGATGCATAATTAATCAGATCTTTTTTTGAATAATTATGTTTAAAATACGCCCAAGTCAAGATTGATCAAGAAACAATCGTTTCTGTGGATCTTACTTTTTACAACCCTTTCAAAACGGAGGAAATAAAATGCATACAAAAAAATTTTTAACACTTTTACTTACTGTGACACTTACAGGCTGCGGTGGCGGTGGAGATTCAAGTGGTGGTGGCGGTGGCGGCGGTGGCACCACCGCAAAACTAAATTTAAACCCATTGATCCAAGCACCCGCTAAAATTGCAGATGATGCTGATGGTGTTATGGATATTCAGGTAACAAACCCCGTATCGTTATCTAGTGTAAAAGCAGTCGGTGCCACAGCAAATAGCGGTAGCGTGTCTATCACCGGACTATCAGATCAAACGTCTAAACAAGGTAATGCGCAAGTTGATTTAGTATTAAATTCTTCTGAGCAGGTTGGTGCTGATCATTCATGCTGGAATGGCACAACAGGTGCAAGATTGAAACCTGGTGAAAGCTGTCATCAATTAGTTGCCTTTAGTGGAAAATCTGGCGCTTCAGTTCAGGGAAACCTTGTTTTTGGCGCACAATCATCTTCAGGTAGTGATGCCTCTTTTAATATCGCTGTTGACACACATTTTGTCCCAGAAGACCAAACCTCTGTAGATTCAGCTGTTTCTTTGTCAAAAAGCGCTAATATACGGCCGAATGCAACGACTGAGTTCACTTTAAATAACCCAAACAACCAAAACATCAATGGTGCCTATATAGATCTTTCCAAAGTTCCAGCTGAAGTGCTTGATACTATTGACTGGAGCACATTACAAGGCGGTATTTATTATGCTAAGAAAAAACGCATTATTGTGCCTGAAATTCCAAAATCTGGCAGCCAGAAAATTGCTTTTTTTGTTAAAGGAACAGCGGCTAAGGCTTTATCTAAACCTGAAGTGAAAAGCCAACTAGATAATAATGAATTCGCACAAACACCATTGATTAGAGTTGGTGGTGCTAATATTAAAAAACGCACAAAACCTAAAATTTCAAGCAGCAGTAAACCTTTTGACATGGATAAAGAGTTTGTCACAATTGCTAAAGGTGAAAATGGCGACATTATTCTAACCGTCCCAAGCTATGCAGGTACGTTAACATTTAATGGGATTGATAGTACATCGTTACCAAGCTATATCACCATTCAGCCAAGCCTTGATAAAGGGCAAGATATTCAACCTGGCAAAACAGTCAACTTTAAAGTGCAAACACAACCTGATGCCACTTCAGGTGAATACCACTTTAGTGCTTTATTTACGGACCCTTCTTCTGAAAACTATCGTGTTGATTTAACGGCTTTAGTTGACGCATCGACAAAAATGGTTGCTGATAATGGTGGTGATTTTATTGCGCTAAAGACAACGAGTAAAACTAAACCAAGAATCACTTATGTTAATTTAGTAAATAAAGGCCAATATAATGCACATATGCCAAAAGACTTAAGCAAGCAATTTAGCATATCAGGAGGCGCTATGGAGGTCGTTGATGGCAAAGATAATTCATGCGCTGGTGCTACAGTTGCCCCAGGTGATACTTGCCAAATTGGTATTCAATCCAATAACCCAGATACGCCTATAGACACCTTTACGCTTAACGCCATTGCTGGTGATAGTAATATTAAAACAGGCAAAGTTGGTATTGTTGATTTACAAGCCTCGCCTAAGCAGGCCGATGTTGTCATGAAACAAGCACTGCCACAGCAAATAGATGCGAATAAAGCAGGTTATGTTAGCTTACAGATCACCAATATTACTTCTAAGCCATTGACCGTATCATCTGTACATACACCCGCTAATGGCACATGGAATTGTGGTGACTTACAAAAAGGGGCACAAATTGGACCAGGGAAAACACAAACTTATACTTGTAGTGTAACAGCCAGCGCTAACGTTAATATCCTAGGCGCAATATCAGTTGGCTTTAACGATGCTGAGTTCAGTTACTCGACACCAACCTTCAACAGTAATTTTATTGAAAGTGCTCAGCTTAAATCACATTTAACAGCGTTAAAAGGCATTTCATTTGATGCAGGAGATGGTATCGATATTACGCTCCAAAACCAGGGAACAACCCGCGCACAAGATGTTGTTTTAGACTTATCAGGGATTGGTGCTGATTTATATAGTCATATCAGCGGTGAAGGATATAATCCTGATAACGGTAAATTAACATTAACAAGTGATTTATTGCCTGGTGCTGAAAAAATTATTCATTTAGCTTTTGATTTGTCTGCAGCCAATGTCGATAGCTTAAAACAAGCGAAATCCGACATTGAAAATAATGCCCAAACCCAACAAATCAGTATATCAAGCAATAATTATGCAACAACATACCCAAGTGCAACGGTATCAACAGATGTTGTGAATTTTGAACCAAACACCTTACAATTTAGTGCACCAGGCCCAAAATATTTGAAAATTCAAAACCCGACTGATCAGCCATTAAGCTATGTTTTGAGTAATTTACCAAGCGGTGTGCAGATTGATAGCCCATCAGGCACACTGCCAGCAAATAGCGCAAAGTTACTAACACTTAGTGCAGACAATGAGACCAGTCCTGGGGATTTTAACGTTAATATAAAGCTTACTGACACACAGAATGATACTTATCAAACGCAATACCCAGTATCAGTTGCCTCACCATCACTTGATGCCTATAAGGGCTATATTTTGCTAAACACCCCTCATGAAGAAGGCCAAAGTACATTAACCAATGTCGTTTTAACTAACAGTAATGATGGCATAGCAAACAATGCTTTCTCTATCTTTGGGATCACTTCACCGACAGATGCATTTGAAGTGCTTAATCCTTCGGGTGGTGTTGTTTCATCAAGCGATATTGAGGTAACTAATAGTGAGCAAGGCGTACCAATTACATCTGGCGTTGCAGATGGCGGCCAAGCGACAATTGCGTTACAAGTCAACAATCATGAACTTGCCTCAGGCACTTATAAATTAGTGAGCAAAAAAGCTGGTAACATGGAAGCAGGACACGTTGTTGGCCATATTGTACTAAATCCATCTTATAATAACTTTGTGGTTAAGCCTATTTCCAGCTTACCAGAAAAAGTCTTAGTAGGTCATAAGGTTAAATATCAGGCTGAATTTACCAATATCAAGAATGACCCAATTAAGGTAACCGCTGTTAATCTCCCAAATGGTGCTGTATTTGATACAAGCACACCAGCAGTGGATGGCAACTTATGGGATGGCACCAAAGGGGTCACATTAAATCCAGGCCAAAAGGCAACGCTTCGCTTTGATCTAACATTGCAACAAGCACAAGCGCTTTTTAAAGGTGATTTAAATATTGAAGTGCAAGACCAAAAAACACAGACAAGCAGTAATGATATAATTACGACTTTTAACACAGAAGCTGTTGATAGCAATGATGTCATGAGTATTGGTGCTGATGGTTTTAGTTTTGCACCTAATACTACCTCAATACTCAGCATTCGCTCTGAAAAAGGCCTAAACAACTATTACTTGGATTTAAGCCAGATGCCTAAGTCGCTTTATAAAGAAATCAGTTCAGTCATGCTTGGTGGTGAGCAGATTACCCTGCCAGAGTCTCCATCAAAAATAGACCTTGGGTATACTTTCCCAGGGCAACCTGCTGATATTGGCATCTCACTTAAAGGTACAGCCGAAGCACAACTGTCACAATACTACAGTGAACTTATCGATAATTCGAATACACATTATATTGCAATAGGCGCTGCAAATAGTAATGAAGAGTATCCAGATATACAGGTTAATATTAATCCGATTACCAGTAGTGCTTCTGGTCAATTAGATGCCTCTCACACACCAACAACAATAAGCTTTAGCAATAAAGCAAATCATACATTCAATTTAGGTGATACATCTCTTGATAGTGAAAACTTGCAAGGTGTCTCAATCGTCAATAATGGCTGTACAGGCACATTAGCAGCAAAACAAAGTTGTGATGTTACCGTACAGGCCTCAGATAATGCCTATGGCAGCAGCCAAACAGGCATTGAGCTAAACTACAGCGATAATGCGGGCAACCAGTTTCTAGCCTCAGCCCCCATTACTGTTGGTAAATCAACAGCACAGCTTAGTGTTCCTTCACCATTGCCAATCCCTGATGAAGATACAAGCTATGATATAAGAGTCACTAATACAGGCCCATTCACACTTTATGCATTTGATGGTTCACACATTGGTGATTATCTGTCAATGGGGTCAATGGTTACGGGTGTAACTTTTGAAAACACTGGCAGTTGTGCATCAAAAACACAACTTGCCAAAGGTGAAAGCTGTAGTGCTGTAATCAAGCTTACTAACCAAGCACAGGCTACTGGGAGTCCAATTGGTATAACACTAAGTGCAAATGCCCAAGGCAATAACTTAAAGCAGGATACTTCATCTGCCTTTAGTGTTGCCTCTGCTAAGGGCAGTGCTGAGGTTTTAGATAAAGATGGGCAGTCATTATCACAAATTGATTTAAAATCATCAACCAAAGACCAGGTGGTTTTACAAGTGAAAAATATTGGAAAATCTGATCTAACGTTAGATCAAACTGCCGCTGATTTTAGTTGGAATGCATCTCAGCCAAGTGCCTTGGTTAAGCCAAAGGTAGATAGTAGTAACTGTGATGGCAAGACGCTGGCACCTGAAGCAAGCTGTCAAATCATAGTCACCGGTGTCAATCAATCGCCACTTATTTCAGGACCTGCCTATGGTGTATTGCATGTATACTCAACCAATGGCACGCCAATAACACAAAATATGCCGGTTGAAATGACCATGATTTACCAATGGTTAGAAATTGCCACAGGTGCACGTCATACCTGTGCAATAAATTATGATCATAAACTTTACTGCTGGGGTAGAAATGATAACGGTCAATTAGGCACGGGTGATAACAATAACTATCGTGTTCCAAAACCAGTTAAAGCAGGAAATGATGGTTTTACACCAAATGCAGTAAAATCTGTCAAGGCAAGTTATAATTCGACTTGTGCAATTACTGAAAATAATCAGCTTTACTGCTGGGGATACAACCGCTATGGACAACTGGGTGATGGCTCGACAACAAGCCACAACCTACCGGCTAAAGTCCAAGACGGCAGCGAAGGATTTGATAGTGATAATGTTAACAGCGTTGCTGTCGGACAGATTGCTACTTGTGCAATATCAGATAGTAGCCACCTGTATTGCTGGGGTTCAGGACAACGAGGTCTTCTTGGTAATAATGAAACAACTAATCAAAACACACCTGTCCAACCCAATAACACTAATGGTTTTGATGCAAATAATATCACTAATGTCTCGGTTGGTAGATATAATACTTGTGCAGTTGATGGGAACAGCCAGCTTTATTGCTGGGGCTCAAATAATCATTTACAGCTAGGCTTTGCCTACCATGAGAATGAGGATCAACGGCAACCAGTTAAGTTACAAAGCTATACCAGCTTTGATAGCAATGATATCAAAAAAGTACAGCTAACCAAGGCTTCAATATTTGCACTTGACAATAATGGTACTCTTTTCTCTGTAGGGTATAACGGCGATGGTATACTGGGTGCAGGATATTCTCCAGAAGTTACCTCTGATACTAAATTCTACAGAAAAATAGCTAACGAGATAGCCAGCCTAAGCAATAGCGGTGGTGACTATACCCACAATTGCGCGATTGATGAACAGCATACCCTATTCTGCTGGGGCGATGGCGTATTTGGAAAACTAGGCACCGGTAATAGTGATGATGCTTATTTTCCAGCTAATGTTATCCCTGGAAATGAAGGATTCACAATCCACAACGTCGATCAAGTCGCACAAGGTGCTACTTTTACTTGTTCACTAACCTTACTTGGACAGGCTTATTGCTGGGGGAGCAACACCTTCGGGCAACTGGGGATTGGTAACAATAGTGATGATCAATACTCACCTGTTGCGGTCAACATTCCCCTTGACTCATAATTCCAAATAACTACCTAAGCAATAATAACTGATTTATTGTTGCTATTGTGACTTATCAATGGACAAAGGCTAAAGCTTTGCAAAAAAGCTTTAGCCCCCTTTTTGTGGAGGATAATAAGCAATAATACGCTTAAATTTTGATATTTACTAACCCAGCATTAACCCACCTTATTACACATGATTTCTTGAATTAAGGAGAATAAAATGAATCTATCTAAAACATTTGTGAATGCGCTGTTTTTACTAACAGCATTAGGCTTAAGCGCCTGTCAGGGCGATAGTAGCAAAGATGGCAGTTCACCATCTTCGACAACATCCTCACTATCTGACATATTAAAAGTCCAAGGGATGCCACTATACCTGGCTGCAGGCACAACCAAAACGGTAACCTTTGAATTTAACAGTGTTAAGGCCGGTGCTTTAAAAGCCACTGCTTCTGGAAAATACTGTTTTACAATCAATGATATGAGTGTCGGCAGTAAAATCAACATCACACCAGATTTTTTCTGTTTAGCACCTGGCGCTAAACAATTAGTTACACTATCTGCACCACAGGATATTGACAGCACAAAGCGACGCATGATCAAAGTAACACAAACCGCAGGAGACAAAAGCATCAACGTTGATATGCCTTCGATGACTTTGTTTGTTAATGCGGCAGTCAATAAACAAGATACGTCAAGTGGTGAAGGTTCAAATGGCAATGGCAATAACAATGACTCATCACAAAATGGCAGCATCCAATATGGAGAAGATGGTCAGATTATCAGCTGGCATGGCGATGGACCAGATGAAGTATACTTAGCAGTACAAAGCTTACCTCGCAAGATCAGCAGCGGCATGTTAAAAGGTGCTGTACTTAGCTTAAGTGTCAACGAGTTTGAGTTTGATCAACAACCTCATAAGGATTTCTGTTTTTCACTGGATGACTCAAGTGATTATACTGATAAACTAGGTTTCTCGCCATCTACGTTTTGTCTTTTTTATAAAGGCCAAACGCAATCAATTGCGATTACCGCCCCTGACGGTGTTACTGCTGAGCAAATACATAAAATGCAAGTGAGGCAAAGTCAGGGCGAATCTATTGATTTACCGCCTTCCTTATCAATTACCGTGACACCAGCGCATATTGAGAAAGCGTTGTCGTCCTCTACAGCACCACAAAAAATAACTTCTGGTAAAGAGGATAAAATAACATACACACTGACCACCAAGTATGATAAAGACCAAGGCAGAGATGACAACCTAGAATATTGCTTTAGTCTGAGTGATCTTGTCAATCAAAACTCACTTGTATTCTCACCCAGCACATTTTGCTTGCAGGGTCTTAATGATCATCAGGATATTACCATAAGCGCTCCCAATGGCGTTAAGTCTGAAGAGGATCATTATATTGAAATATCACAAACAAAAGGAAAATCCATTGATTTGCCAGATGATGCAACCATTCAAATCACACCAAAGCCACCAGCCAAGCCACCTAAACTGATTGGGTATTTTACCAATTATGGTGTCTATGGGAATAACTCTTGTATTGAGGGCACCGGTTCACCAGGCCGAGCCATCCCTTACGTTTCTTACCCCATGCCAAGGGAAAGCTCTAGTATTTCTGGTGCCCCTATTTTCCAGGCTAATGGTAATACTGATTGCACCCAGTTGTCTAACTCAGCGCAAACTGAAGCTCTGGAGAATACAGACCTTGCTGCCAAGGCCAAGGAATTAACCGGAGTTGCCTATGCTTTTTTATTTGTCTATGATGACCCTGACTCACTACCTTCAGGCGCTAAGGCTGGGCAAATCCACTTTACAGATAGTTATAGTGACCTGGATTCATCTGATGCTGACTGGTGTAACAAAAATGATCTTAATTTCCGGATTTGTACACCAAGTACGAATGTCGATCGCCCTGGAGACCTTACATGGTATCTACGCTATGGTAATTTCGATGCCTTTGCCGCATTGGATCAATATAATGCGGATATTGAAAAAATAGTCTCTATTGGTGGCTGGAATGCAGTTGATTGGAATGTTTATCAAACGGGCAACAGCGCTACAGATACCCAGCGAATTGACAACCTTGTAGAATCAGTACAGGCCTTGGCCAATCACTTTGCGATCACTGAAGTTGATCTGGATGTAGAAAATGACGGTAAAACTGAAAACTTTAATGACTTTTTAGGCGGCAACCTTGCCACTATTATTCATCGTTTGCATGATGAGGTGACAACGAAAGATGGCCAGAAATTAAAAGTTTCATTAACCATTCAAGCTAATCCAACCTATGTCAACGCACTGAAAGATTCAGTATTATCATCAAGTAATATTGATAATTTAGCTGCATTAAATTTAATGACGTATGACTTCACGGTTCCAGGAACAGAAGGCTATACTGGCTTTAACCAGGTATTATTCATGCCTGATACTGGAGATGGACTTGCCCCAAATAACTTTACCATTGATGCGATTGTGCAAGCAGCCAAAAAAGCTATGCCTGGCAATGAAAATAAAATCAACATTGGCCTAGCTGCATATACACGCTCACTCAACGGGTATAATAATAATGATATTACTGATAATTATGGATTTGGAAATTACTATACAAGTAGTGATACACAACTGCTAGGTGGCGATAATGACACCGCCAATTGCAGTAAAACACTTGGACAATGGAATAGTTGTGCTTCTAGTTTTAATCATCGTTACCTATACCAATTTATTAACCAGGGTAATACACATGATTTTGTGGTTACTAAAGATGGAGAGGATTATCACGTTGGTTCTACATTAATTATCGATACATTTACACCCCCTCAGCCAAATGACCTGTTTGGAATCTCTCCGGCTGACATTTCGCCACTTTGGTCAGCAACTTATAATGGGCCAAGTGTATTTTTCTATACTTCAGGTCAAGATGCATTTGACTACGGGCGTTATGCAGCACAACAAGGCATTGGTGGTGCCATTATGTGGACAGTTGATGGTGATGTTCCAGTAAGTGACACAGACAACTCATTGATTGTTAATTTCCACGATGGTTATTTACAAGCACAAGATTGAATTGGTTACTAATCGTGCATTTCGTAATACAAAATTAGTGACTGCATTTTATTCTATATGGGTTAAAATGCAAACACTAACTAGAAAAACCCATGCTCTAAAAGGCTTTTCGGAGGTCAAAATGCATGCAAAATTATTACTGTTATTACTTGCTATGGCAAATAATGCTGAGGCCTCAACGCCGAATAAAGCCCATAGTTATTTAGCAACACCCAAGGTAAACCTTGAGGTTATTACTGCACTTCCTAAAAAAATTCTAGGTTCTGTGAACCAAAAAAACTACAAGATGTGAAATTAAGTTGATTTAATTTAATTAAAAAATGATTTGCAAGGTTGCAATCCTTGGTTTTAAATATATTTGAGAAAAACAACAAAGGATTGCAAAATGCATTATCACATAAATGAAAATGCTTGGGAAAAGATTTATGAATTTTTAATGACGGTAAAGAGGATACACTGCAAAAATACGGAATCTTTGCGTTTATTCGTGGAAGGGGTTTACTATGTGTTACGAACGGGTTGTCAATGGCGTATGCTT